>CAXEVD010000576.1:0-1508 GCA_963999395.1 uncultured Halieaceae bacterium | reverse complement strand
CATGGACCACGTTGCCGCGTTCTACCTGTGGCCGCAGAGCGCGGGCCATACCCGGATTCAATGCGACTTTCTGTTTCATCCTGATGAGCTCAGCAAACCCGACTTCGACGGGTCCGACGCCGTTGAGTTCTGGGACGTGGTGAACCAGCAGGACTGGGGTATTTGTGAGAGCGTGCAGCGCGGCATGCGCAACAAGGTGTTTGAGCACGGCTACTACGCGCCTATGGAAGACTACAGTCTCGATATCCGACGCTACGTGCGCGAAAAACTCGACAAGGCCGACAGCGAGTGCTCATGAGCCGGGTACCCACACGCTGGCGCTTGTTCAGCGTGCTCTTTTTATTGAGCTTCCTCTCATACTTAATGCGCCAGAACATCCACGTGGCGGGCGAGTTCATGATGCCCGAGCTCGGCATCAGCGAGATCGAGATGGGCTGGATTTATGCTGCCTTCATATGGGGCTATGCCCTCTGCCAGCTGCCGGGCGGGGTATTCGGCAAACTGCTTGGCCCGCGGGTGGCGCTGACTTGTGCGGGTGTGGTCTGGGTCACCACCACAGGTCTGACCGGATGGCTCCCGGGTGAGGTGTTTACAACCGGCGTGGGAGTGATCGGTTGTTTGCTGGTGGTGAGGTTTTTTGTGGGCGTCGCCCACGCGCCGATCTACCCGATTCAGGCGGCTGTGGTGGAGCGCTGGTTCCCGGTTGGGCATTGGGCAATGCCCAATGCGGTGGGCAGTACCGGTTTGACATTAGGCGCTGCGCTGGCGCAGCCACTGGTCGCGGTGGTGATGGTCTATTGGGGCTGGCGAGCCTCGTTTTATGTGTTCATCCCACTGGGCATCGCGCTGTTCTGGCTGTGGTGGCGTTATGCCACGGATGATCCTGCCGACCACCCTACCATGACCGAAGCCGAGCTAGCCCACATTCAGGCGGACCGGGAAGAGCTGACCCCCAACGCAGGGTTCGGCGCCTGGCGGCAACTGATTCGCAACCGCGACACGCTGCTGCTCACCTGCGCCTACTTTGCCGAGAACTGCATTTTCTATCTGTTCTTTACTTGGTTCTTCCACTACCTGGTTACCGAACTCGGGTTCAGTATTCTCGAAACCGGCTTCCTCGCTTCGCTACCCTGGCTCTGCGGCGCGGTGATGGCCTCTGTGGGGGGGTATGCCTGCGACACGCTTTGCGCGAAGCTCGGACCGCGGTTGGGGTGCCGTATTCCGGCTATCACAGGACTAATTGGCGCCGGCATCTTCCTCTACGCCGGGCTCTATGCCAGATCCCCCTACACCGCGGTGGTGTTGCTGTCGCTGTGTTTTGCCAGCACCCAGCTCACCGAGGGCGCCTACTGGTCGGCTCAGACCTATATCGCGGGGCCCTATACGGCACCGGCTTGCGGGGTGATGAACACAGGCGGCAACTTTGCGGGGATCGTAGTGGCACCGCTCATGCCCTATATGGCCAGTCACGTGGGGTGGGTGACCGCGCTCTCAACCGGCACCGTCAT
>CAXEVD010000575.1:0-1510 GCA_963999395.1 uncultured Halieaceae bacterium | reverse complement strand
CCAGCGGCGGACGTCGCCTCTGACAACAGATCTATCACTCTGCAACTCCGCAAACACTGCCTTGTCTCACCAGAATCCTCAAACTTGCCGGGTTTTGTCCAAATCAGGGACGCCGAGTCGCACGTCAATGAGGCTATGGGGTATCTTCTGAGAGTTAATACCCCGTCGGGCAAGGTGACAGAGCAACACAACGATGAATGAGAGCCATGCAGAGGGTACAAAACACCCAGACTCATATCAAGGATCTGCCCGAGTCGCTAGCTTTTCTTGGCGTCAGTTTTGGATCAGTTTTGTTTAAGAGAATCTGCCACCTGTCCTTATCTCTCCACTGGCGGCACTGCTGTTTGAGCGTTCATTCACTAGGGCGTGGTCGGTATGTCAGCACCGCAATCTGATGGTGCTATCGCCACGATACAACCCGTGGGGATTCATGCTGTACTCATGGCTACTTGTCTATCCGGCATCCTGGCTAATCACCGCGGGTGCACTAACTGCGCTGTTAGCGCCAGAGGCACTGATGGGCGGCATAGATTCAATGCAGATGCTCTGTGCTTACGGCTTCCTGTTCACGCGACGACTGATTGTTGCGGTGAAATACGGGTACTTCGATTTGGCTGATTTCAATGCCCTGTCCCAACCTGCTCCAGAGTGGAGTTTTACGAAGAGCACAAAAAGACTCATAGCCGTGGGATGGGGCAAACCAAAACAATTCCCGGGTTTGATCAGATCGGAAGTGGAGCTCGCAGAGCGGAGCGCGGGCATCACGCTGGATAATCTCCAAATGTCAGCAGATTTGGGCACGCGGGCCACACTTAAGGATGCGACGCTCACCATTCTCGACGAGGCCTACAGCAAAGAATTACCTAAAAGCACCAACGGGATTATCGTTTTGTCAGTGCTTTCTATTTTGATGAGTTTTCTGATAACCAAGTGGCAGTCTGGCGCGCCGTTGATTGGCGACACGTTGCAAATGCAGCTCATTAATCTCGGAACCTACACTGCTGTTTTATCGGGTATGGGCATCATGGGTTTCGGCTTGATCTGCGCACTTGAGTTCTCACGCAGGCAAAAGCGCTGGAGAATCTGGATACCGGGCTATTTGATCACTGTGCCTCGTCCAGGGATGAACGAGGGGTTCCTGCGCAGTTTGATCCTCGGTCGCCGAATGATTTACGGTATTGGGTTAGCGCGAGGGCTGTCATCCGAAAATTCGGAGAGCGCTATTACATGCGCGTGCAAACCTACACCTCTATCCTGCTTTGCTTTTCCTTCCTCTGCGTTGGATATCTAAACTTTCTCGCCTGGACCGGCACGCCCCACCACCTCTCACCAGTGGTTCTACTTGGAGCCACGATTGGGGTGATTGCCACCATTGGGACCTTCGCGATGTATCGGGCAATCAAGCTGCACACACGGAGCTTGGAGTCCCGGTCTCAACTGCTTGAACAGTTGCTGAACGAGGAAATTGAGGTCGCCGAAAGCAACAAAGATCAATGTGACGCGACAGCGA
>CAXEVD010000574.1:0-1511 GCA_963999395.1 uncultured Halieaceae bacterium | reverse complement strand
AGGAGGATTGCTCCTGTCCGCGCACCCGGTAGTAGACGAGGCGCCCGCCGAGGTGGGTCCGGTCCACCCAGTTACTCACGGCGGCGTAGTGTTCCTGGGGCACGAGCAGGCTCAGGCCGAAGCTGCGCAGGACACGCTCGATCGCGCCTGGGAAGTCGAGAACGCCCTGCAAGGCGCCCGTTGTCAGGAGTTCCTGACTGAGATGTATGGCAACGACCCCTTCGTGTGGGACGACAGCCTGAGCGGCATGACGCGGCTGCGCGTGATCACCAACTACCTCACCCGCATGCGCTACTGCACCCGCAAGGGCAAGCTCGATTTAGTCAGTAAAGGGCCACAGCCCATTCCCGACGCAGTGGCAGGCAAAAAAGTCGCGCCCTGGTTTAGCCATAAACGCCGCCTCACCAAAGGCCAGACCGTTATTTTTGGTCACTGGGCATCGCTAGAGGGTATGACAGACGACCCAAAGGCGATTGGCTTAGATACCGGTTGCGTATGGGGTAATGCGCTGACCTTTTACGAGCTCGAGACGGGTCGAAGAATCACCTGCGAGTGCGCAAAATCTGTCCATATTTGATAGACCTTATAAAAAGTTCTTGGAGTTCCTAGGTGGGGCCGATAACTGCAGCTGGCGCGCTACCGAGCGAAAGCAGTAGAGTCAGGACATGAATATCTTCCGCGTAGGCGGCGCCGTCCGCGACAGGCTTCTGGGTTACCCGCACCACGAAACCGACTGGGTGGTGGTGGGCAGCACGCCCGATGAAATGATCAAAAATGGCTTTACTCAGGTGGGTAGAGACTTCCCCGTATTCCTGCACCCCGAGTCCAAAGAGGAATACGCGCTGGCGCGCACTGAACGCAAATCAGGGCCTGGCTATCATGGGTTCGTGGTGCACGCCGATCCCTCGGTCACGCTTGAGGAAGATCTCGAACGCCGCGATTTAACGATTAACGCCATGGCCATCGATGAAGCCGGCACGGTAATTGATCCATACGGGGGGCGGTCTGACCTTGAAGCTAAAACCCTGCGCCACGTCTCACCGCACTTTGTCGAGGACCCGCTACGAGTCTTGCGAACAGCCCGGTTTGCCGCGCGCTACCACCACCTGGGCTTCACGATCGCCACAGAAACCGCTGCCTTAATGGCGGAAATCGTAGATGCCGGCGAGCTACCGCACCTATCCACCGAACGAATTTGGGTCGAAACTGAAAAAGCCTTGGGCGAGCGGCACCCCGAAATCTACTGGCAGGTACTGGCGGACTGCGGCGCAGTGACGGTGCTCCTCCCGGAGCTGGCCGTATCTCACGGTATTTCTGCATTGAGTCGAGCCGCACCGCACACCAGCCGCACCGATTGCCGCTGGGCAGCACTACTGGCTGACTTGCCTGAAGCGCGGGCCCAAGAAGCCAGCGAGAGACTCAATGCGCCAAAAGCCTTTTCGCTGCTAGCCAATCGTATCAGTGGCGGACGCTACAGCATTAAAACCGCACTCAAGGATGCCACCGAGTGC
>CAXEVD010000573.1:0-1524 GCA_963999395.1 uncultured Halieaceae bacterium | reverse complement strand
GCTGGGCACTGAGCGGGGCTTCATCGAGGACGCCGGCTGCGGCATGGACCTGGGCCTGCCGGCCTGGCTGGCACTGGATGAATGGATGCCCTGGCTGTTCGAGGTCCGCAATCTCTGCTCCTTCTCGCCAGAGATGCTATTCGGCCTGAGCATGGCAGAGACCTTGATGGGGGTGGGGGCTGGGGTATGCCTAGTGGCGGTGTGGACCCTCGCGATGGATATTAGACGCTGACAGTACCTAGCACTCGATCAAACTGACCGGCACCTCGAGAACGTTGATCGCCATCCCGCCGCGAGCGGTCTCTTTGTACTTATCCTGCATATCACGACCCGTATCGCGCATGGTCTTGATCACCTGGTCGAGTGAAACGAAGTGTTCGCCGCTGCCACGAAGGGCCATCCGCGCGGCACTGATCGCCTTCACCGCGCCCATCGCATTCCGCTCGATACAAGGCACCTGCACCAAGCCACCGATCGGGTCACAGGTCAGGCCAAGGTTATGCTCCATCGCAATTTCTGCGGCGTTCTCCACCTGAGCAGGAGTGCCGCCCAAGGCATCGGCCAGAGCGCCTGCCGCCATCGAGCAGGCCGAACCGACCTCACCCTGGCAGCCGACCTCGGCGCCCGAGATGGAGGCGTTGATCTTATAGAGGATGCCAATCGCGCCTGCGGTCAGCAGGAAGCGACAAACGTCCTCCTCGCTCGAACCACGGCAGTGGTGCAGATAGTACTTGAGCACGGCGGGAATAATCCCGGCCGCACCATTGGTAGGCGCGGTCACAATCCGCCCACCTACCGCGTTCTCCTCGTTCACCGCCAGCGCGTGCAGCGTTACCCAGTCCATGGTGTTCAGCGACTCGTCGCCAAGGGAATCGCCCTGGCTCTTGAGCTGACGGTACAACTGCGCAGCCCGCCTTTTGACCTTAAGGCCGCCTGGCATGATCCCTTCAGTGCGACAGCCGCGGTCAATACACGCCTGCATGACCTCCCAAAGTGCGAGAAGACCGTTATGAATCTCGGCTTCGCTGCGCCATGCCAGCTCGTTGGCCAGCATGAGTGAACTGATGGAAAGACCGTGCTCCTTACACTGTGCGAGCAGCTCCTCGGCAGTTGAGAACGGATATCGAACCGGCGTGGGGTCATCCACCACCACGTCACCACCGCTCGCCGACTCGTCCACCACAAATCCACCGCCCACCGAGTAGTACACCCGGGTCTGCAGCGCTTCGCCCTGCTCGTCGTAGGCAGTGAAGCGCATGCCGTTGGCGTGAAAGGGCAACGTCTCGTTGCGGTGCATGATCAAGTCGTCGCGGTAATCGAAGCCAATCTGATGCGTGCCCAGCAGGGTCAGGCTGCCATGTTCTCGCGCAGTGGCAACGCGAGCTTCAATGCCATCGATATCTACCGTATCGGGCGCCTCGCCCTCCAATCCCAAAATGATGGCCTTTGGGGAGCCGTGGCCGGCACCCGTGGCTCCAAGCGAGCCAAACAGCTCGGTGGTCACGCGACAACAGCGGCTCAGGG
>CAXEVD010000572.1:0-1534 GCA_963999395.1 uncultured Halieaceae bacterium | reverse complement strand
CTGAGGCATCGATTGGCGGCAGATTGCCGGCACGCATGTTTACCTGAAGTGAGGGCAATATCAGGGTTGGCATCTCAAGACCCGCGTCCCGAGCCTCGCGCATGGCCACGAACGCATCCGCCGAAATGTCGGCCCCAACATGAATGTTATGGTCCCGCTGCTCGGCGACTGTCGACTCGAATCCGAGATCTCGGCCCCCGGGCTGATAGTCGTGACAGACAAAGATTCGGGTGTCATCCGGCAATGCCAGCAAACGCTGACAAGATTCATACAGCGACTTAGCGTCGCCACCAGGGAAGTCGCACCGGGCGGTACCTGCGTCGGGCATAAACAAAGTGTCACCGACAAACAGGGCGTCACCAATCAGGTAAGCCACACAAGCGGGTGTGTGGCCGGGCACATGGAACGCAAGCACATCGAGGCCCCCAAGCGAGAGGGTATCGCCGTCGGACAGCATAAGATCGAACTGGCTACCGTCCCTGCGAAAGCCATCACCCTCAGCGAATATCGTAGCAAAGGTCTCCTGCACCGTGGTGATCTGCGAGCCAATCACAATCTCTCCACCGAGCCGCTCACGAACGTAGGGCGCGCTGGAGAGATGGTCGGCGTGAATATGGGTTTCGAGGATGTAGCGCAGGCTGAGGTTGTTGTCTCTGATGTGCTCAATGACTTCATCTGCGGATCGTGTGCCCAGAGTGCCGGACGCGTAATCAAGGTTTAGCACCGGGTCAATGATGGCCGCTACAGCAGTCTCAGCGTCACTGACCACATAGGTAAAGGTCGAGGTAACCTGGTCGTAGAAGTGCTGTACTCGCGTCATGGCCTGATTCTGCGCTCCATACTTTACGGTCTTACGAGTATTCGCTGATCTAATTATTTCCAAATAGAATATGATTATAACTTAAATAACGCCCACCGGATGTGGAGGCCCCGAGCAACCGCAGCCCCTATAATGCGAAACTGGAATCAGGAGGCACATCCATGTCACAGCACGAGACGATGCGTGCCATGTCCCTCACAGCGCACGGCGGCCCAGACGCGTTGGTCTATCGGACTGACATGCCCGTGCCATTGCCCGGGAGATCGGAAGTCCTGATTAAAATCGGTGCGGCGGGCGTTAACAACACCGACATCAATACCCGTATAGGTTGGTATTCCAAAGGCGAAGGCGACGTAGAGGACGCCAGCTGGGGAGGGCAGGCGCTCAGTTTTCCTCGTATCCAAGGCGCCGATATTTGCGGGGAAGTCGTGGGTGTAGGAGAGGGCGCTGATAGCAGGCTAATCGGGACGAGGGTATTGGTGGAGCCATGCTTGCGAGAGGCCAACGGTAAGACGCTCCCGTCCCCATGGTATATCGGGTCCGAGTGTGACGGCGGGTTTGCTGACTATGTGACTGTGGCCGCACGACATGCGTATCCCGTTGAAACAGCGCTATCAGACGCAGAATTAGCGTCTTTTCCCTGCTCCTACTCCACGGCAGAAAACATGCTAACCCGCGCTCAAGTCACCAAAAATGACACGCTGCTCATCACCG
>CAXEVD010000571.1:0-1537 GCA_963999395.1 uncultured Halieaceae bacterium | reverse complement strand
TGGAGCCGTGGCGTACGTGGAAGACGCCGCAGTGGTGCGAGTGCGTCGTGACGCCGGTGCCGTTGGCGATGCCGCCGAGCGTCGCATTCTCCATCTCGAGGGTGCACTGGAGGATGAATCCCTTCGAGATCAGGAAGCGCGTGATCTCGGCGATCGTGACGCCCGGCTCCGCGCGGGCCTCAAAACGCATATCGTCGCCCCAGTTGAGCAACTGAAAGACCGTCTGAAGCGAGTGATAACCGTCGGGGCGGCGCCCGGTCACATGGAGAAACAAATTGAGCTTCGCGGGGGAGCAGGCCTCAATCGCAGTTATGGTGCCGGACTGAATTCCCATTGCGCGACGATGACCTTAATTTCCATGCCGGTGCCGCGAATTGTAACCCGCGAGGGTGCTTGCCAGGGAGGGGCGGCCTGCCATTCAGTCACGTCGACCTCCCAGTCAGATGAGTCAGGTTGAGTGCCCAGTAACCAGCTACCCAACGCGTCTGGCGGAATGGCGGCCAAGGCGGTGAGGGCGGGTGAGTCGGGGCGCAAGTCGGATAGAGGCCGGGCCTGCTCTCCGTCGCGCCATATGAGTTGGTCATCCCGACGCTCTACTGTCTGGCGGTTCATGGAGAACGGGCCCGACAAGGTGATGGCATCTTTTTGGGGCGTGCTCCGAACCCACCAGAAGCGCGCGGCCTCGGTGATGCCTTGATACGTAAAGGAGACTTTCCCTTTGGCTGTCCAATCGACGAGATCATGGGGTGCCGTTGGGAGAGGTCCCGCGGGCTCCTCGCCCTTCGGATCGAGGCTTGCGCAGCCTGTGGCAATCAGCGCACTCAACCCGATGCAGCACCAAGCCCTGACGGAGCGGCCTCGGCCCGATGAGCTGGGACGCGGGATCACGGCAGTTCGGCGCCCAGCCGTTCTACCGCCTCGAGAATGATGGGATGGTCGGGCACCCGACTCAATCCGTCGCGCCACACGTCTCGCGCCTCAATTTGCCTGCCCTGAACCCAAAGTACTTCTCCCAGATGCGCAGCGACCTCCGGGTCTGGGAATGCGTTATGTGCTTCGCGCAGTAGCGCTTCGGATTCGGTGTACTGACCCAGCTTGTAATAAACCCAGCCCAGACTGTCGAGAATGGCGGGATCACCGGGTGACAGCGCGAGCGCACGCTCAATCAGGTCAGCTGCCTCTTCATAACGCTGGGTGTTGTTGGTCAGCGTGTAACCCAGAGCATTGAGCGTGGCGGCGTGGTCGGGGTCCTGCGCAAGAATGCTACGCAGATCGTCTTCCATCGCGCCCAACTGCCCCTCTGACTCGTGCACCATCGCGCGGCCGTATAATAAAGATAACGACTGGGGAAAAGCGGTCAGGCCTCGGTCGTAGGCTTTGAGGGACTCGCCCGTCCAGTCTCGCAGTGAATCGGCTTCGAGCAAAAAAAGCTGCTCTGCGGCGCTCGGGTAAGCGCGCCGCTGATCGTCGAAGAACGTTTTGATATCGCTGGCGAACGCGGTGTCGATCAATAACTGGGCGGCGAGGGCTTTGGCAT
>CAXEVD010000570.1:0-1543 GCA_963999395.1 uncultured Halieaceae bacterium | reverse complement strand
GTGACCACGTGGGTTCTGACAGGCGACACCGTGGCCGGGACCACCGTGACGTGGGCCGGCACACCCAACCGCTCTCCCAGCGCCGTGGTCACGCCCGCTAGGTCCTGTCCCGCCGCCAGCATGGCGGTGCGGAAAAGATGCAGTGCGAGATCCTTATCCCCCAACTGAAACCAGTCCGGGCCACCCAGGTCTTTGAGCGCTTCAAACACCGACCAGCTCTCCTCAGCGCGGCCCCAGCCTCTCTGGGGGTCGATCGTTTGGGACACGGCGTAGAGCACACTGTCCGTATCCGGACAGATTGTGAGACCACAGTGCTCGAAGTCGTCGCCAGTATTGGTCACCACAAGCAACCGGGTCTCGTCTGATGCTTGAGACAAACCCGCAGCCAATCGGGCGCCCCCACCCCCGCCGCTCAGTAACACCAACGGGGCGCCGCTCGTTATATCCGGCCCGTCACCCATTAGCGAAACATGTCCTGCTCGAGCGGTCGCAGTAATTGCTGGGCCGAGGCCTCCTCCGCCAAGCGAAGATGACACCCCTGAGCCCATACCACCGGCTGACCCTGATCGGTTTCACCCTGAACCAGCGACGCCGACGCCGCGAGGGCATCGGCAATAGCGGGCGCGGTGACCTGCATGACCCGACCATCAAGATCCCATTCGCCGACCTGATCCCAGATCGGCTCAAAACCACTAACCCCAATGGCAAACCCCACGGTGCCCATCCGCCAGGGCCGCCCCAGGCTGTCGCTGATGATGACCGGCACGGGCAACGCAAACGCCTCACCAAGGTGTCGCGCCAAACCTCTCGCGCTGGCATCCGGATCTTCAGGCCAGAGGAGCACATTCTCTCCGTCGGAACCACCTGTGTCACCGACATTCGATCCGTCGATGCCTGCGTTGGCCAAAATATGCCCGGTGCGATGCTCTGCAATGATGAGCCCCGGGCGGGTGCGAATAATCGAGCGCGACTCACTCAAAATGAGTGTGACAAGACGGGGGTCCTTACCCGTCAGGTCTGCAAGCGCCTGCGCCTCCGCAGTGACGTCGACATCAGCGAGTCTGACCCGCCGCCCCTCAGCCTTGGACACCACCTTCTGCGCGACAATCAGGACCGAACCGGCATCAGGCGTTATTTCTTGAGCGTGTGTCGCTGCAACGACGAGCTCGCCCAGCGAATCCCCCGCCAGAACGACGGGGAAGTCCCGCAGCGGGGTGAGATGCAGCGCGCCGGGTTTCACGGGGTCATTCGATACCCGTCAAGCGGAGCCCGGCATGGGTTTTGTATTGTTTATTGATATTGATCAGCACGGAGGTGAGCGCCTCTGCCGCTGCGGCATTGTGGATAAGTCCTGCATGGAAGCCACGCATCCCCATGGCCTCGATCAGATCGATCACACTCTGGCGCGCAGTCTTTTCGTTGCCGGTGACCAGCACATCGCAGGGAATATCCATATCAGCCTGCAGGTGCGCCGCCGCCACATTTTGTAGCGCGCTGACCACCTGTACCTCTTCCCCCAGTAGCGTTTGGGCAATCATGCCAG
>CAXEVD010000569.1:0-1551 GCA_963999395.1 uncultured Halieaceae bacterium | reverse complement strand
GTGGCGGTATGTCCTACACCGGCGGCTACCTCCCTACCCAAGCCAACACGGTGATGCTCGACCTCAGCGCGCTGAACCGGATTATCTCGATCAGTGATGAGGATCTGGTGATCACTGTCGAGGCAGGGGTGACCTGGCAGCAAATCTGGGAGGCCTTAACCCCCCGCGGCCTGCGCCTGCCCTTCTTCGGCACCTTCTCGGGCAGCCGCGCCACCGTGGGTGGCGGACTGTCCAACGGCGCGTTGTTCATGGGCACGGCCCGTTACGGCAGCGCTGCCGATATTGTGGTTGGCATGGAAGTGATCGATGCACGAGGTCGACGCATTCAAACCGGCCAGGCAGCTTTTCATAATGGCCGGCCCGGCTTCCGTCAGTACGGCCCGGATCTCACAGGATTGTTTGTACACGACGCCGGCGCACTGGGCGTGAAAACCGTGGCGTCACTGCGCATGATGCCGATGCCCGAAGCTGCCGATTACGCCTCATTTGCGTTTGCCACCCAACAGGAAGCCACCCGAGCTTTGTCCGCGATCGGGCGCAGTGGTTACTGCGAAGAAGCCTATATTTTTGACCCCGCCACCACCCAGCGCTCGCTGGATCCCGCGACCCTAATGAGAGATATCGGCCGTCTGGGTAACGTCATCCGGTCCCAGTCGAGCGTACTCAAAGGGCTTCAGGAAGGCGCAAAGATGGCGATGGCGGGTCGCCGTTTTGTCGAGGGCGAGGTCTACACCCTACACTGCGTCTGCGCGGGGCGCTCGGTTGATGGTGTGCGCGATGACCGCCGCGGCGCGGTCAAGCTGGCGCTCGATCACAATGGTGTCGAAATCAGCAACACGATCCCCAAGGCCGCGAGAGCCAATCCCTTTGAGCCGCTCAATGGCATCCTTGGATCACAGGGCGAGCGCTGGGCAGCCCTCAACTCGAAGGTGCCCCACTCCGACGCCGAGCGACTGATCGCGGCGACCGACGCGGCGATCGATCCCTACCGGGACCGCATGGCGGCCTGCGGGGTGACCATGAGCTTTCTCTATATTGCGATTGCCCAGCACATTTTCAGTTACGAGCCCGTGCTCAGATGGTTTGACGAGTGGCTCCCTTTGCATCGCCACGTGCCTGAACCCGATTTTCTGTCTGGATTAGAGGAACCAGCGCCGAATCACGAGGGGCGCGCGCTAGTCGATGAAATCCGCAACAAAATTGTCGAGGTCTTCGCCGAGTTCGGTGCCGCCAGCAACCAGATTGGCAAGACCTACCCGATGCTGGCCAGCCTCAACCCCGATAGCCGCAACGTGCTACGCGCCCTAAAGAAAGAGCTCGACCCGGAAGGCCTGATCAACCCCGGCGCACTGGGGGATTTTTCAGCCTGAGACTCGTCGCTTAGCTGTCACCCTCATGCACCTCGAGCGAGACCAGCTCATACTGGGTCATCATGTACCCGGTCACCTGCGCCTGGAGCAGTATGAACTCACCGTCTGCCGTGACCCATACTTCATAGGGCGGATGCTCATTGGTCTCGTTTGAGCCCTGCGCGATGCTGCCCCGCTCGCC
>CAXEVD010000568.1:0-1561 GCA_963999395.1 uncultured Halieaceae bacterium | reverse complement strand
TATGTGGTGGGGGCTATCATCGCCCCTTCTGCGATGTGCTTTGCCTGGTTCTGCATCGTTGGCGGCACTGCGCTTGACCTGGAGCTGAGCGGGATTGCTAACGGCGCGATTATCGACGCAGACTTATCGGCGCAATTGTTTGCCACCGTCGAAAACCTGTTCGCCGCAGACTGGGTGCTACCGGTGGCCACCCTGTGTGTCGTGCTGCTCATTACCTATCTGGTCACCTCCGCCGACTCGGCGGTGTTAGTCATTAACACCATAGTCTCGGGTGGAGCGACAGATGGCATACGCCCCAGACATATCGTGCTCTGGAGCGCACTGTTGGGACTGGTGATTATTACTTTGCTCTTTGCCGGTGGCATGGACGCGCTGCGCTCGGTGATGATTATCGGTGCGCTGCCGTTTTCTGCGGTGATGCTGTTTATGCTCTGCGCGCTGGTGTATGCCATCCTCGCTGACATTAAAAGCTCAAGCTGAGATCTCAATCCAACGCTAGGTATTGCTACTGACGCACGCGACACCCAGCAAGCCTGGGTTGGGGTGGGTCACAACGAAGCTTGGGATCATTTTATTGTGCTCAGAAAACCGCCCTTTGGATTCGAAGCGGAAGCGAAACTGGCTGCGGCGCATCAGCTCCACATAGCGCGGCACAATACCCCCGGCGATATACACCCCTCCCCGTGCGCCCAGGGTCAAAGCCAAATCCCCTGCGACCGAGCCCAACACAGCGAAAAATAGGGCCATTGCCTCTCTCGCCATAGGGTCGGTATCGGCTTGGGCAGCCTCGCCCACTGCTTCGGGGGTGCGCATTGCCGTATCGCATCCATTGATATCGCACAGCGTGCGATAGAGATTCAAGATACCGTCGCCACTCAACAGCCTCTCGATCGACACCCGGTCAAACTGGCCCCGCAGATGCTGCAGCACGGCGATCTCGGTATCGCCAACCGGCGCGAAATCAACATGCCCGCCCTCTCCCGGCACTACCAACGGCTCTCCCGCGCCATCAACAATCAGGCTGGCAACGCCCGTTCCCGTTCCGGGACCGATGGCGACCATCACTCCGCTCGACTGAGCCTCACCACCACCAATTTGCACCGTGTCTTCAGATTTTAGGAGTGGAACGGATCGCGCCACCGCCTCGAAGTCATTGACGACAAGCATATTGTCACAGCCCAGCATCTTGGCCAGCTCACTGCGGCGAAAACGCCATCCGTTATTGGTGAGCGCAATCTCATCAGCAAAGGGGTTTGCAGCGACCGCCAGACAGATGCGCTCCAGCCGGCCAAGCGGCAAATCGAGCTCCTCAACCGAAGTGCAAAGTTGTTCCATGACCGTTTCAAACTGAGGACAGGCCTCAGCGGTATAGGTGCCGATGGGTTGCGGGGTGGGATCATCCGGCTTCAGATAGGCGAAGCGCGCGTGGGTGCCGCCGATATCGGCGAGGAGCGCCCAATCGGGTTCAGTTTGGTCGGTCATCGCGGGATGCTCCGATCACTACCACCACACCGTGTAGAAAAAAGCGAGGATCAGCGTAACCGTCAGCGCGCTGAGATTG
>CAXEVD010000567.1:0-1578 GCA_963999395.1 uncultured Halieaceae bacterium | reverse complement strand
ATGACTCATATCGGGCTCAGATGATTTTGTTACCGCCCCCGGCCAGTTCAATCCCGTTGCCATGCCGAGGGTTACCGCTTGACTGAGTGTATCGCGCTTGGGCGCCTTTACCTCGGCCAAGCCGCAAAAAATGGCGGCTGTGGGCGGTCAAATTGTCCGCGCATCTGCTGGCACCTTGGATTATGATGCCTAACGTTCCTGTTATCCCTCCGTGTGATCCGCAAGGCCCTGTGAACCTACTGCTTATTCAACCGATAGCGCGCCCGAAACTGCTGGTGATAGCGGTTGCGGCTGCGCTCAGTTCAGCGCCGCTCAGCGCCGAAGGTCTGTTCGAAGAAACCGTGATTGCGGACATGGATTGGCAGCCGATGCGGGTCATCCCACTGGAAGAGCAGGATCGGGCGTGTCGCCAGTGCGGTGGTCGCTTTGCCGATCCACTCGCCGGCGTTGACCTCAGCCAGTCTCCCACTGAAGCCGATCTAGAGGTCTCTGCGGATGATACCGAGGTGACAGAGAGAGAGCTGCTGTTCGAGGGCAACGTCTCGCTGAAACAGGGTTATCGGCAGGTCACTGCGGATCAAGTGACCGCAGACCGGTCTGGAGAAACGGCTAGCGCCACTGGTAATGTTATTTTCCGAGAACCCGGCATTTTGATTCGCGGATCCCGCATTGACTACGACAGCCAATCCGAGGAAGCGATCGTGACCGACGCACGTTACGTCATTCACGATCGACGAATGGTCGGCTCAGCGGTTCAGTTCAAGCGACTGGGAAACGGCGAAATCGCAATTGACGACGGTCGCATGACGTACTGCAGCCCCGAGGACCCCGAATGGATACTGTACGCGGACGAGCTTGAAATCGACCCAGTGAGCGGCGATGCGCAGGCCTGGGGTGCCAAGCTCAAGGTAGCTGACGTGCCGGTGATGTACCTGCCCTGGATCCGCTTCCCGGTTGATTCCCGCCGCAAAACCGGCGTACTGTTTCCCGATATGGGCAGTGATACGCGGGGTGGCGTTGATATTACGGCACCGATCTACCTCAACCTGGCACCCAACTACGATCTACTCTACCGCCCTCGGTACATTCAGGAGCGCGGCCTCCTCCATCAGGGAAAATTCCGCTGGCTAAGCGACGATATGGGCTACTGGGAGCTCGACGGTGGCTGGATTGGTGACGATAGCAAGTATGAAGACGAGTTCCCGCTGGACGATGGTTCAAGATGGCTGGTTGGCGCACAGCACAAAGGTCAATATGGGGAAAACTGGTACACACGTGTCGACTTTACACGCGTGAGCGATACCGAATATCTCCGCGACCTCAATAACAGCAACCTCAGCGCTCAACGAGAAACCGCTTTGCAACAGCTGGCAAGGCTAGGCTGGGTCAATGATCAATGGCGGATCACGCTAGACTTCGAGCAGTTTCAATCCATTGCTGAAGACATCGCCGAGGACTACCGCAAACTCCCGCAAATGACAGGGTTGAAGAAACTCCTCTTCTTCTTCTTCTCCTACTCCTCCTTCTCCTCCTCCTCCGCAGTCTCTGACAATGGCGTCCCGGCAAGGAGCCCACAGA
>CAXEVD010000566.1:0-1582 GCA_963999395.1 uncultured Halieaceae bacterium | reverse complement strand
TGGAATGCCCGGGTGTAGATAAAATCGCCTACCAGCACGCTGGGGGCATTCCCAAATTCGGCGTTGGCAGTGGGCATGCCGCGTCTGAGTGTGGAGAGATCCACGACGTCATCGTGAAGAAGCGTTGCCGTATGAATAAATTCCACCACTGCGGCAAAGCGGATATGGGCATCCTCAATGCCACCCAAGGCCTTGGCCGACAGCAACACCAGCAGGGGCCGCATACGCTTGCCGCCTGCTTTGACGATGTAATGGCCAATATTCTCGACCATCTCTACGTCGGACTGCAGTAGCTCGACGATGACATCATCAACCTGCGCAAACTCCCTCGCGACGCTGTCTTTGATGGCTACATTCACACCAGATCCCCCAATAGGCCCGCAAGTATAGGACGGCGACGCACTGCCCGCCACGCTCCATTGGCCTGACCCGCAACGCGGAAATCTCCTCAAGACCGCCCCCAGAGCCACTTTTGGGCGGATCGAGGGCTACTTCTCACACTTGCGCTTCACCCCGTGAGCGCGTATCTTTCGCGCCCTTGGCCTGACCTTGTGGTCGGGTTTCGGTGCCTGAACTCTGCCCCGCGCCAGCGCGGTTCCCTTTGCGAGCAGGCTAACTGAGAGGAAAACAGCATGTACGCAGTGATTAAGAGCGGTGGAAAGCAGCACCGCGTAGAAGAAGGTGAGCAGCTCAAGCTCGAGAAGATCGAGGCCGCCACGGGCGAGACCATCGAATTCGACGAAGTCTTGATGGTGGGCTCAGGCAGCGACGTCAAGATTGGTGCGCCGTTGGTTGAAGGCGGCAAGGTGACGGCAGAGGTCGTCGCACACGGTAGGCATGAAAAGATTCGCATCGTGAAGTTCAATCGACGTAAGCATCACCGTAAAGAGACGGGACATCGGCAGTGGTATACCGAAGTCAAGATTACGGCGATCAGCGGCTGACAGGAGACACGAAAAATGGCACACAAAAAAGCTGGTGGTAGTACCCGTAACGGACGCGATTCCGAGAGCAAACGGCTTGGCGTGAAGGTCTATGGTGGTCAGGCAGTCTCCGCGGGCAGCATTATCGTGCGTCAGCGCGGTACGCGGTTTCACGCGGGCGAGAACGTGCGCGTGGGCAAGGATCACACGCTCTATGCCACCGCTGACGGCAAGGTAGAGTTTTTTAACGGCGGCCCGCAGAATCGCAAGCAGGTCCGTATCGTAACGGCGTAAACCGGGCGCCTCAGGATCAGAAAAACCTCGTCACCCGGCGAGGTTTTTTTTTGCCACGGCGCCAGTAGAACCGTATCAGGCCAGATCATGAAATTTGTCGACGAAGCCACAATCGAAGTCACCGCCGGAAAGGGCGGCAATGGCTGTGTGAGCTTTCGCCGCGAAAAGTACGTGCCCAGAGGCGGGCCGGACGGCGGTGACGGGGGCGACGGGGGCTCGGTGTTACTCGAGGGTGACGTGGCACTCAATACCATGATCGATTACCGCTACACCCGCCGCTTTCGCGCCGACAATGGCGAGGCGGGGCGCGGGCGCAACTGCTCGGGTAAGTCGGGCGAGGACCTAGTCTTACCCGTACCCCTTGG
>CAXEVD010000565.1:0-1590 GCA_963999395.1 uncultured Halieaceae bacterium | reverse complement strand
ACAGTTTGTAGCCGCCGGACTTGATGATATCGACAGACGAACGACCCATAATCCGTTACGAGCAGCTAGCGAGTAGTCTGAACATTATGGGCGAGCTGACGCGCCTGTCGCTGGTATAACGCAAAGGTCAGCGCCCAAATAAATACGATCATATTTTTCACTTCCTGATCGAAAAAAGGGCTGTCGACCAAGCCGAGCAAATGAAAATAAAGCTGAGAGTAGAGGCTGCCCAACGCTAGACCTCGCACTATACAGTCGGCTTTCTCACTTTTAGACACAGAGTACGCAGCCCACAAGAAGTAGGCGCAAAACCAGAGATAAAACACCGCGGCGAAAGCACCTTGACCCGCCAGTACTTGCAGCACATTGTTGTGAGCATGCCCTATGTATGACGAAGTTATTGACTGATTTTGCCCGTAGTAGACCGGCAACTGTCTCACGTTTTGCCATGGCCCGATTCCGAGCCATGGGTGCACTTTCACGATTTCCCAGTTGGCCTCCCAAAGCGCCTCGCGATGAGTGATGCTCTGTTGGTTAAGATCAATCTCTCCCGAAAATCGGTCGCCGAATACAGTCTGCGAACCATTTCCCAAGACTGCGAGGCCCATCAGGCAAAGGAGTAATAAAAGCCCCCACGTCTTTCTGACCCGGCCCAACGCCAATACCCCAACAACAGCACTTGCGACCCAGGCCGCGCGGGTCAGACTTAAGACCAAACCGCTTGCACCGAGGGCTAACGTCACTAGATATTGCCAAGGCAACCGTATTGATACAGATACGGCCTCTCGGTGCTGACCCAGTGTCATGCCCAGCAAAAAAAAAACCGCCATCCCCAAATTTCCCGCGAAACTCTGCGGTACGTTGAACAACCCCGTGACACGGAAGTAATCACCCCAACGCTCTAACACCGACTCCGGACGAGGATATTCAATCCCGAAAAGGAACTGGCCAATGCTGAAGGCACCCATTACTGTGATCACAGCGGCGAACACGGGCAGGTATCGGCCCCACGCAGTATCAAAGTAGCGCTCAAAGAAATAGGCGAACGCGAAAAAGTACAGCACCCATTTTAATTCACGCAGCGCCGAGAGCTGATCAGCAGCATGCTCCAACATCAGCGTGATGCTAATTAAAGTCACTGCGGTATACCCCAGAATGGGCAGTGCTGACGCAGATCGCAGTCGATTCAGAGCGATTAGTCCGTCATTGATGGCCTCGCTGACAAAAAGACCAGCACAAACGACCAGCAGAACAAACCCAGCCATCTCCATCACGCTCAGAGAGGTCAGATGTGCCACGGGTAGTAGAGTCAGTGCGCACAAACCGACTCGGACCAACCATTTTTCTGTTACAACTTTTTGGGACAAGATGCCTAACCGTTCTCTGATATTTTGATAAGAAACTGCTTCATTGCGGTGGTCTTGCCTTCATGTTTGCTGAGCGCCGCTGAACAACCGCCAAGCTAAATTCGTGCTCTCAGGCGCCCAGATGCACGCGAATACGTACCCCGCGGAACATGTCAGTAGCGGATACCTCTTTGCCCCGGGACTCACGCCTTGGAAACGTTATCCCATATTGCAGCTGGGTCAC
>CAXEVD010000564.1:0-1591 GCA_963999395.1 uncultured Halieaceae bacterium | reverse complement strand
GCTCCCCCCGGGGGGCCGTAAACACCTGCCGCTGATACAGATGGTCCTGCTGACACGCTTAAAAGCTGGATTTGAAAAAAAGGATATCCGGCCGTTGTGATTGTGATGGTTACCGCCCAGATACATCAGTGAATAGAATCAGTCGCTACTGCTAGCGGAGCGCGACGATGACGCAACAGAACGATGGGACTATGACTCTGGAGGTTTGTCAGCAGCGACTATTTGCCCTTGAGCAGCGCCAGCTGCGTTCACCTTACGATCTATATCGACAATGGCGTGAGATAGGACCAGTAGTCTATCTAGAAGACCAAGATATCTATGTCGTGACCAGACACGATATGATTAAGTTGGTGAATCGCCAACCGATGCTGTTTTCTAACCAAAATCCTCTAGGCCCTTCTTCGGCTCTGGCTGGAGAGGCTATTGCTGAGGTTTTGCAGGACTTCCCAGAGGAAGCCGCCGCTAGAGCGCACGTAGTCCTGAATCGCGGCAACGTGCTTTTTACTGCCGATCCACCAGAACACACGCGCCACCGACGCCTGCTTAACGGTGCCTTGAGACGTTCCGCAATAGACAGCATAAAGAGCGAAATCAGTCTCATCGCTCGAGACGCGGTCGCCGGCGTGAAGCGTAACGCCGACATTGACTTCAACGAAGCTCTAGCTGTGCCTGTGCCCATCCATTGCTTAGCAACATTATTGGGTGTGCCGAGAGACCACGCAGCTGACTTCCATCGCTGGGCCGAGGCCATCAATGCTTCAATTGGCTCGAAAATGCCCCGTGAGAAAATTAGAAAAATTATTCAGGATCAAATGGAATTCTGGTCATTTTTTGAAGCTGAGATAATGTCCCGAGAGCAAAGCCCCCGCCTCGATCTCCTATCGGCCATTGCTACCGAGAAGTCTGAAATAGATGCACCCCTAACCCTGGCAGAAAAAGTCGGTTTCTGCTCACAGTTAATTGGTGCAGGTGCTGACACCACAACCAAGCTGATTGGCTTTGCAACACTTGCCTTGGCGCAAGATGAGTCGCTTCAAAATAAACTGCGCAATTCACCTGAAGCAGTTCGCCCGTTTGCCGAGGAAATACTGCGCCTGGAGCCACCAGTGCAAGGGATGTTCCGAGTGACAACGGCTGACACTGAGCTGGGTGACATTAAAATACCCCAAGGCAGCATGGTCTGGCTGCTATACGGATCGGCCAATCGGGATCACGATGTCTTTACCTGCCCTGATGAAGTCAATCTCGAAAGGATCAATGCAAGAGATCATTTAAGCTTTGGCAGTGGTCCGCATATCTGTATAGGCGCCAATCTCGCGAGAGAAGTTGCACACAGCGTACTGACGCATCTGCTAGCTCAAACAAAACAGATCGTACTTGCAGAGTCTCAGCAACTTTCGGTTCTGCCCAGCTATGTGATGCACGGTTTAGCATCACTAACTGTGCGGCTGACCTGATTGAAGTGAGCAGATGTTGCAATTTACAGTCCCCCGGGTTTCGGTAGAACACAAAATAACCGGGCTTACCATAAGTCTAGCGCTCTGCCGTCCCGCGTTACGATGCGTCTAGATGCAGTAAATTTGGCTTAGGG
>CAXEVD010000563.1:0-1591 GCA_963999395.1 uncultured Halieaceae bacterium | reverse complement strand
TGCCAAAGCGACCATTGTGAACGGCAACCAGGCGGTGCTGTACCTGTGGTACGACAACGAGTACGGATACAGTTGCCAGGTCTACCGGGTGCTGGAGCAAATGGGGGGTATTCGCTACCAGACATACCCCGCAAAAGGCCCGTATCCGCTGTAATTTTGGGCGCTCGCCCGGGTTGGCCTCGGCGGGGCAAGTCGAATAGAATACGCGCGACCGACGAGAGCCCCACGGCCCGGCCTAAAGAAGCCCCCGGTCTGCAGTACGCGCACCATGTCTGGGGGGTTTTACCCCGAGTACGACAGTGTCAGCACCTCCCCGAAGTAAACGCTTCGGCATGCGGTGCGGGCGATGGTGTGCCTTGGGGGAAAACGCGGACAGGCAAATGAGCAGCGACATGATAAAAATCAAGCGTGGTTTGGATATCCCTCTGGCCGGTGCGCCGACCGGGGAGCTGGATACTGCAGTGACCACGCGCGCGGCGGCATTGTTGGGCGCTGACTACCACGGCATGAAGCCCACTATGGCCGTGCAGGTCGGGGATGTCGTCAAGCGGGGCGACCTACTCTTTACGGACAAAAAGTGCGAAGGCGTTCGCTACACGTCCCCCGCCGGTGGGCGCGTATCCGCGATTAATCGTGGCGCAAAGCGCGCTTTCCAGTCAGTCGTTGTCGAGATTGATGGCGACGAGGCTGCTTCGTTCGGCCAATATTCTGCCGAGGCGGCACACGAGCTGTCTGCCGAGGCCATCAAGACCCAACTGATTCAATCGGGGCAGTGGACTGCGCTGAGAGCACGACCCTTCGGTCGTGTTGCAGACCCTGCGACGAGCCCGGCCGGACTCTTTATTACCGCGATCGATACGCATCCCCACGCGCCTGACCCGGAGCAGGTGATTGCGCGCGAGGCCGATGCCTTTGAGCTGGGGCAGACACTGCTCGCCAATTTGGTCGATTGCCCCGTGTATCTGTGCGCGGCGCCCGGCGCTGACATGCCCCAGGCGACCCATGATCGCATTTCCCGACACGATTTTGCCGGGCCGCATCCCGCGGGTCTGGCGGGGACGCACGTTCATTTCTTGATGGGCGCATCTGCGGAGCGAATCGCCTGGACCATCGGCTATCAGGACGTGATTGCGGTGGGTCGATTGTTTTTGGATGGCGCGCTTTATGTTGAGCGTGTCCTTGCCCTGGCAGGTCCCTCGGTGAGTCGCCCACGACTGGTGTTGAGTCGGTTGGGAGCAGACTTGCAGGCACTGGTTGCCGGCGAGGGTGAAGGAGATGACGCCCGACTGTTATCCGGTTCGGTGCTCGGTGGCAGAGCGGTGCAGAGCGACACCGCCTATTTGGGTCGCTACCACCAGCAGGTCGCATTGCTGCCCGAGGGGCGCGAGCGGGCGTTTGCCTTGCAGCTCCGCCGGCGCGCCGCTCGCCTCGCCGCCTCCGTCGTGGCGCACACCGACCAGGCGGGCGAATTTGAGGCGCATGGCTTCCCCGCGACCAACACGCTCCATGACAACGGCGTGTGCTCCGGCGATGCCTAACCCTAACTAACCCTGACCCTATAACCCTAACCCTAACCCTAACCCTAACCCTA
>CAXEVD010000562.1:0-1620 GCA_963999395.1 uncultured Halieaceae bacterium | reverse complement strand
CTCGGCCGGGATACTCGGAGCTCACCAGCGACACCTCAACGTTGGATGCCAGATCGCCAGAGGCCGCCGTGAGGTGGCCAAATAGCTCGGAGAGCGTACCCAGACGCTCGCGCAACTGCTCCTGCTTCGCAGCAATCAGCAATTCGTTTTGTTCAAACTGCTTCTCCAGTCGCGCTGAGCGGCGCTCCTCTCGGGCTCGCTCTTCCTCAGCGCGCTTCAGTGCGGCAGCCTGATTGGCTTTGTCCTGGGTAAAACGGGCCTCCCGCGCGGCGTTTTCTGACGAGGCACGCGCCTGACCCTGCTTGACCAGATTCAGCAGCTGGTCGAGGTTCTCGGCGGCAATCTCCTGCGGCGTCGGGGGAGGCGGTGCTTCCGCGTCAGCTTCCTCCTGAGCAAAGGCCGGGGATGCAACGAGCGCGCTCGCCAGTACAATGGCAGATACTTTCAGCAATTGAGAACGCATTTCAGTTCGCCTCCGGCGCAGATACAGGCATGTTCAAGAGCTCAATCGTCGCCTGCTTCTTGGCGATTCGAACCCCTTTGCGGACGGCAGCAGCGTAATCGCCAGCTGACAGCTCTTCCCAGCTTTGGGAATCTTTATTCCAGGCACCGGTCTCGGCGCCATCGGTGCTCTGGTAAACCAGTGCGACGCGGCCAATACGCAAAATATCTACTTCTCGCTCGGCGCCACCCAACTCAATCGTGTCGGTGTAAGCCTCGATACCGCGGCCGTACTGCAGCTCAATGGAGTAAAGCTCCAGCACCTGACGGAATGCCTCGGCAGACGTGACATCGGAGCGGTCCATATTGGCGCGCACCGCCTCGATGTTGCCTAATCGGGTATCGAGATCAAACGGCATGTCAAGATCGATGAACTGCTCCAGACCGTCGAGCATGCGCGTGACCAGGGGCGGAATCTGCCGCTGAATCACCGACGCCTCGGCAATCGATGCATCGATATCCCGGATGCGCTTCTCCTGGTTGGCAATCTGTCGCTCCAGTCGCGCGTTATAGACCTTCAGTCCGTCTACCTGCTTCATTACCGTCTTATAATCGGACAGTAGACTGGCGGTCTCATCAGCCAGACGGTCAATTTTGGCTTGTGACGCCTTGGCCGCTGCCGTGCGCTGCTTGCCGACCTCAACGATCGGGTCGATGGACTGCGCGACCGCCGCGGACGCGCTGCCGCCGATGCATATCGCCGCCAGCAGGGTTTTCAATCGAGTCGTAGTCATGGGGTTGATACTTCCTCTCAAAAGCAAATCGGGCTGAGAGCACCGTCAAACGGGCCCTCACTGAATCTACGTCAGTGGCTTTTTATTAAATGGAACGCCATCAAACAGTGGGGGACCGAATTTACCGTGTACGTTTCGGCAACGCAAATGGTTTCATGGCTTCGTGTGGGGCTTTTGTCATCGGTTTATCACCCGTTCGAGGGTGGCGTCAGCTCGACCAAGGTAAAGGGATGGCTATTGCCCTCCTCAGCGGCATAGTGGGCCGTCTCGACCTCCTTCCAGCCAGCCAATAAATCGAGGTCGAAAACCACGTCCCCGGCCACCTGACCCCGCACACGGGTCAGCACCACCTTATCGGCCCTGGGCAGCGCCAGACGGTATATTT
>CAXEVD010000561.1:0-1622 GCA_963999395.1 uncultured Halieaceae bacterium | reverse complement strand
ACCGTACCAACTGATGCCAAAGCGCACCGCTACCCGGTGCTGATCGATGGAAAAACCGCAGGCAACGTTGAGCTGTATCTGGATTTAGCAGCACAAAGCGCGGCGCGGGAGACCCTCATTTGGGGATTGATCGCGCTGTCTGTGCTTTTAAGCACCGCGGTATACGCCCTGACAAGACCAATGGGTCAGCGACTGGCCAGTAACATCAGCGAAGCCGTTGCCCAGCTGGATGCCATCACGGAGGAAGGCTCAACCTCCATCAATGAGGTGCACAAGTTGCGGGATCGCATCAACGCGCTGCCGCTGGACTTGCTGAAGTCCCGTGACATCGAGGAGCCAGATGAGGAGCATTACAGCGATACCGCGATTCTCTGTATCGCGCTCAAGCACTTACCCGCCTACCTCGACACACTCGATGAGTCTCGTCTTCAGGGCTATGTCTCTAGCCTGCATCGCATGGCATACGGGAGTGCCGGTTTTTACGGCGGGGACCTCAGTGTGGTCCGTCAGTTTGGTCTGGCGATCTATTTCTCGGGATCTCATGCTGCGGGTTCACCGGTGTTACGCGCGGCGAGTTGCGCTTGGCTATTGTCCCGCTGCAGCGAGATTGCCGAGAAGCAAGAGCGGCTCTCGTTTACCCCCGGCATGGCGATCGGGATCAGTGAACTTGGGCGCGGCAACGACGAAGATATCTACCCCGGCCTCTATACCCAGGCAACGCTGGATGACCTATTGGCACTCGCCCAGCAGGATCTGGATGGCATTTTGCTATCGTCGCGAGCGGCAGAAGATCCCGGTCTCACCACGCGGATTGGCATTGATGTCATCGACGAGCAGTGGATGGCGCTCGGCGATATCAGTGGCAGCCACCTCGATCTGCTCGAGCAGCAGCTACTCATTCTGCAACGCGCCATTGCGCCCAGCGACGACGACACGCCGCAGGGGTTTCTGCCTTTCTAACAATCAGCGAGGTGAGCGGGTCAGTCCGCCACCACTTCCAGGCGCGTCACCCGCTGATAGCCCTTCGGTAACTTACTGCCCCGGCGCCCACGCTCTCCGCGGAAGTGCTCCAGCTCAGACCACTTGAAGTTGCGGTAGTGCCCACCTGATGTCACTTGAAGGGTATAGCCCTCAGTGACCACGCACAGTCCGGCCACAAACTCTTCGCGCGCAGCGGCCCGTGCAGAGGGGATACCGATCAATTTGTTGCCCTTGCCTCGCGCCATCTCAGGAAGATCCGCCAGCGGGAACACCAGCATACGGCCCTCGTTGGTGGCCACCACGACCAAGGGCTCTTCCCCTTTTGCAATGGCTGCCGGTGGCAGCACCTGCGCGCCCTTGCCCAGCTGCTCGTCCTTGTACGGGAGCGGCTGCGAGCCTGCCTCCTCCGCGCTCCACACGAGCCACGCCTTCTCGCCGTGCAGCTGCAGCAGCGGCCCGATGGCCTCGCGCCCCTCGACCAGCCCCAGCACCATCTTCAGATGGTCCAGAACCTCGGCATCGACCTGCGCCATGCCGTTGAAGTCGGCCGAAAAGCCGACCCTGATCTTAGGCGTGGCGGCGATCACCGCATCCTGGAAGCTGCCGCCTTCCGGCCCCGGGAACGAGATCGGGATCGAGGG
>CAXEVD010000560.1:0-1625 GCA_963999395.1 uncultured Halieaceae bacterium | reverse complement strand
GCTATCTGCCGGTGGCGGCTGGAGTGCCATCATTCATCCTTTTTCCGGGGACCTCGTGCCGCCGGTCTCTGGCGAGGGTGAACAGATGGTAACGGCAGAGATTAATCTGGCGGACATCCAGAGCGCAAAGCTATGGCTCGATGGAACAGGCCACTACGCCCGCCCTGAAATACTGAAACTGGTCGTAGACCGACAGCCAAAGTCTACTGTCGAGTATGTTGACCACTAGTGCCCGGGGGTTCCAAGAATTCCAATCTATGGCCTCACCCTATCGCCACCGAGTGCTCAGTCGCTTGATACTCGTCAATCAAGAAATGGGTCAGGTAACATGGGCTTTGGTAAATAACATGTGATTACCTTGATTGAGTCATTTCATTTGGTGATGACCAAGAGCCAGGCAATATGAGAATTCGCTCAGCAAAAACCGCACTTACAGTCGTCGACATGCAGAACGGGTTCTGTGACGAGGCAGGATCCGTCACCGCAATAGGCCTCCCGGCTTCCCGGCTTCGCCCGGCGATCGCCGGTTGTGTATCGCTGGTTAGCGCAGCCCGCGCAGCAAAGGTGCCAATCATCTACACCCGTTATGTGTATCGCCCGGACTATCTTGATGGCGGTTTGATGGCTCATGAGCTACTACCTGATCTGCGCGATGGAAAAACACTCATCGCGGGCACATGGGACTCCGACCTTTTACCGGAGATGGCGCCGGCCTCTCAGGACTTCATTATTGACAAGAACCGACCCAGCGCTTTTTTTGGGACTAACCTCGACGCCACGCTAAAGAACCTCGACATCGAGAATCTCGTGGTGTGCGGCGTCACCACAAATTGCTGTGTTGAAACCACAGTGCGAGATGCCAGTCAGCGGGATTATCGAACATTTATCGTGCGCGATGCGGTGGCCGAGTACGAGGATGATCGACATGAGGTGGCGCTAAAATCGATGGACATGCTTTTTGGTTACGTAGTCACTCTGGATGACATATTGGCTGGGTGGAAATCTGAACCCTCGGCAGCATGACGCGCTGATGGCAGCGACACGGCGAAGACCGTTTCCTTAAAAAAAGGAAAAACCCCGTCGATTGAGACGGCAGCAAGGTACAAACGGAAGGAGCAAAGACATGGCTAAGGCGGGCGCCATCGATATCGTGGTCAATGCCTTCACCCCCCAGGAGGTGGAGAACAATCAGACCGGCTTCGACGCCAACTTCATGGCACAAGTGCGCATGCCAGAAGAGATGCGGGGTGGCGTAACGATAGGGGATTACTTGCGAAAAATGGATGCGGCAGGGATTGAGCGCAGCTTGCTCATAGCCGTTCGCGCCGGCGACCCCGCCTGGCAAGGGAGCTTTGAGATTCCCTATCAACAGATTGCCCAATATTGTGACGCCTATCCTGATCGATTCTCCGGGGTGGCCGGCGTCGACCCCACGCGGGGCGTCGAGCAGCTAAAAGAACTTGACCACGCGGTAAAGGAGCTGGGCTTCGTTGGAGCCCACTTTTATCCGCATTGGTTTCGCATGCCGCCTGACAGCGCCCTGTGCTATCCCATCTACTCGCGGTGTGAGGAATTAGACATCCCTATCATGATGCAGGTAGGTCAGAATCTGATTTACCAGAAAG
>CAXEVD010000559.1:0-1625 GCA_963999395.1 uncultured Halieaceae bacterium | reverse complement strand
TTTTGACGCATCATGGAATACCGCCGAGGACGCGCGCACCTGGAGCACGTCCTTTAGCAGCTCACGCGACAAGCTGAACCCAACGCAGGGGGTGATCCCTGTCTTTATCACGGAGGAAGACCTCGATACGCAGTCTGGTTACTTCGGGGTGTCCCAGATCCTGTCAAGAACCGCGATTGCCCGCATTGGCCTGAGCTATACCCTCAGCGAAGGCTACCTGTCGGACCCTTATAAGTTTCGTGATCAGCGGCCCGATACCCATGAACGGCTCTCGCTATCGGCTGGTTACCGTCGTTTCTTGATTGATTCAGACGCCTCGCTTCAGATCGATTACCGCTACTACGCTGACAGCTGGGGCACAGACTCCCACACAGTAGAGCTCGCCTGGGCACAGAACCTGCGTGGGAGTTTGTTGACGCCTTACGTGCGCTATTACACCCAGCGCGAAGCCGATTTCTTTAGCGTCATTGCCGACACCGAGATCCCGCACTACGCGGATGATTATCGCCTCTCGTCATACGGCGCGGTGACCTTGGGTGCGCGGTGGGCGGTTGCGTTAGGTGAGAGTTGGACGCTGGAGCTCGAGGCAGAACGCTACATGACCGACGCAGACTGGGGCGTTTTTGATGGAGATGCAGCTCCCGCATTGGTCGACTTCTGGCGCGGCACAGTCGGAGTCATGTGGCGTTTTGACTGACCGCCCCTCTCAGCTAGAGGAACACTTCAAGAGCATGGGCGGACCCGGTCGCCTCGTCATCAACGGAACACCCGAGAAACAGCTGGATCTCGGTGGCATCGCCGGGCAGGTGCGCACCCTGCTGGAGGCGCTGGAGACACGTTATAGCCGCTACCGGCCTGAGAGCATTGTGAGTGTGATCAACCGACGTGCAGGGAGCGGCCTGTTCACAGAGGTAGACCCCGAAACCCAGGCACTGCTGGACCTAGCTGGCCGGCTGTGGGATGCGTCGGGAGGGCTTTTTGATATCACCTCGGGGCCGCTGAGACAGGCCTGGGACTTTCGAGCGGACGGTGCTGCCGACCCCACCCAGATCGAATCAGCACGCCAACTGGTGGGCTGGGACAAGATCGAGTGGCAGGCATCGAGTCTCCATTTGCCGACTCCTGGCATGGAGATCGATCTGGGCGGACTCGCCAAAGAATATGCGGCAGACAGCGTTATCAGCTTGATGCGAGGCTTGAGTGTCGCCTCGGCGTTGGTTGAGCTCGCCGGCGATGTCGCCACCATCGGAGATAGCGATGACGGCACACCCTGGCGCGTGGGTGTTCAGAACCCTGACGGCGCCGGTAGCCTCTGCACTTTGCAACTGTCGAATGCAGCCATCGCCACGAGTGGCAACTATGCGCGGCGGATTGACTTTAAAGGTAAGCGCTATGGCCACCTGCTCAATCCCCAAACCGGATGGCCCGCAGGAGGCCCCAGCAGCGTGAGCGTACTCGACAGCCACTGCCTCACTGCGGGCGCGGTGGCGACAGTGGCGTGTCTGCACTCGGAGGAGCATGCGCACGCGTGGCTCGAGCACGCTGCCCTTCCCTGGCTAATGGTGTCGAGCACTGGTATGCGAAGCGGCCCGATCGCGGACCAAATGGCTGCCACGGCGTAAACT
>CAXEVD010000558.1:0-1631 GCA_963999395.1 uncultured Halieaceae bacterium | reverse complement strand
TCGAGTGCATCAAGGGATAGCACCTGCTCCTCGCCAAGAGCCAGACTGCAAACGCGTATTTTCCCGGCACTACCCCCCGGCGCTGCGGCAGCCACGGTATAGCGATCAATCGCCATGGGCAGTGTTAAGCCGGCGTTGTAATCGGTGTGCTCCCCGATCAGATTGACCCGCCCAGGAGCCGCCGCCTGCCAACGAACAGTGTGCCCTGACAGCGCGGCCAGAGCGTCGGATGCCGCGCCGAATAACGATGCCAAGGAAGGGTTCGATTCAATCATGCCGCTGGCACTTAACAGTCAAAAAGCTTGAGACAGCACCTGCCAGTCAAGCTGGGCACTATCGAGTCACGGCCGATCCGTGATTTACGGGCCAGCGTACACCAGAACATTCTCTGCGGGGCGAGCCACCATGCGTCAACTCCAATGGTTCCAGACCGATCTGCGCTTGGCAGACAACCCGGCGTTGTCTAGTGCGCAGGGCGCAGACTCGCTCCTCTGTATTTACCTGATGCCAAAGCCCAGGCCTTGGTGCAACCTCACAGGCCTCGGCCCGCAGAGGGATCGGTTTCTGCGCGAGTCTTTGCAGGAATTGAAGGAGCAACTCCAGACGTTAGGTCAGGACCTGATGGTCCTCGAGGGCTCTCCCGAGCTGGTGTTGCCCAATATTGTGGACCGTTTCAGCATTGACCGCGTCACCACCAGCTATACCCCCGGCTGGCACGAAACCCAGGCCATCGCGTTCCTCGAGCAAAAGCTGCCTTCGACGCTCTCCGTTTTTCGCGGCAGCACACTGTTCGATGCCGAGCAGTTCCCCTTCGAGCTGGAAGATTTGCCCGATACCTTCTCGCCATTTCGGCGCAAGGTAGAAAAACTCAACATCAGCAGTCCCATGACAGCACCGAGCACACTGCCGCCCCCACCCTCGGCGCAATTTGATGCGATTCCCAAAGCCGTGGCCTCGCCGCACCCCGGCTTGCCGCTCCCCGGCGGGAGTGCAGCCGGCCTCAGGCGCCTCGATCAGTTTCTGTTTCAAACACATGCCATTGCCGACTACAAACAAACCCGCAACGATCTCGATGGGTTGAGCGGCTCGAGCACGCTCTCACCGTGGCTCGCGAGCGGGGCGCTATCTGCGCGCACAGTGGCCCACGCGATTTTCCGCTACGAGCGAGAACACGTCGCCAATGACTCCACCTACTGGCTTTACTTCGAATTGTTGTGGCGGGAGTTTTTTCATTGGCGCGCCGTGATCGACGGCCAATCACTATTCCATCAGGGCGGTCGCTCGGGTCGAAGGCTACTGGCCACCTTTGAGCCACGTCACTTTGCACGATGGTGCGCCGGCGAAACCGACTATCCTCTGGTCAATGCACTGATGCGACAGCTAGTTGCCACCGGCTGGATGAGCAACCGGGGTCGCCAGATCGCCGCCTCGTGCCTCATCTATGAACTCGGACTCGACTGGCGCTATGGCGCGGCCTTCTTCGAACAACAACTCATCGACTACGACGTGGGCAGTAACTATGGCAATTGGCAGTACATTGCGGGAGTGGGCTCGGACCCGCGCGGGGGCCGGCAGTTCAATCTGGCCAAGCAGGCCGCACAATACGACCCGGACGACACCTTTACCCTGAA
>CAXEVD010000557.1:0-1632 GCA_963999395.1 uncultured Halieaceae bacterium | reverse complement strand
CTGGGATAACCGGAGCACGCAGCACAAGCCCGTGAACGATTTCTTTCCTGCGACGCGACGCCTGCATCGCGTGGTGAGCGAAGGCGATCAGCCCTACTAACTGGCCTTGATGTCGGCCAAGTAGCGATTGACCTCGCGCCTTACCAAAGGCGCGAACAGGTACAGCATGAACACGTTAGGCAACGCAATGAGGAAGGTCATCGCGTCCGAGAAGTCCAGCACCGCGCGCAGCTCCAACATGCACCCCAGGGCAATAAAGGCGCAAAAGATCATCTGGAAGACAATACTCTTCACTTTCCCCTCACCCAGCAGATAGGTCCAGCCCTTGAGGCCGTAGTAGGACCAAGCCAGTGCACTCGAGAAGGCAAATAAAAGTGCTGCCACCGCAATCACGTAAGGCGCCCAGGAAAAGTGCCAGGCAAAGGCCGCCGAGGTGAGCTCAATCCCCGCGAGGCCCGACCCCATCAGTCCCTGGGGAATAGCTGTCGTAAGCACCACCAGTGAACTGAGTGAACACACGACCACGGTATCGATGAAGGGCTCCAATAACGCCGTGATGCCCTCGGAGGCAGGTCTCTCGGTTTTGACCGCGGAGTGCGCGATAGAGGCTGAACCAATACCCGCCTCGTTGGAAAATAGCGCTCGCTGGAAGCCGATCACCATGGCACCCAAAATGCCACCGGATGCCGCCTGCCCGGTAAAGGCCTCCGAGACCACCAGAGCCAGCGCCGTAGGCAGGTGCTCTGCGCTGAGGCCAATCACCACCACCGCAGCGATCACGTAGATCAGACCCATCACCGGCACCAGCACCGCCGCCACCTGCGCAATAGATCGTATGCCGCCAATAATCACCGCGGCAATGACCGCCGCCAGCGCCAGCCCGAACAGCCAGCCTCGATCAGCAAAAAAAGAGGTTTCGCCGCCGGTAATCACCACGAACTGCGCAAAGGCCTGATTGGACTGAAACATATTGCCGATGCCCAGACAGCCAATGACCAGCGCCAGCGCGTAGAAACTGCCAACGCCCTTACCAATACCCTGCCAGCCCCGCTCTCGAAAGTAGGCCTCCATGTAGAACATGGGGCCACCGGATACCGAACCGTCGGCGTTGTAGCGCCGATACTTAACGCCCAGCGTGCACTCCACCAGCTTGGTCGACATAGATAACAGCCCGGCGATAAAAAGCCAGAAGGCCGCACCCGGGCCGCCGAGGGAAATCGCCACCGCCACGCCGCCAATGTTGCCGACGCCGACCGTGCCGGACACCGCCGTGGCAACGGCCTTGAAATGACTGATCTCACCGCGGGCATCAGGATCAGCAAAATCGCCGCGGGCATGTCGGATCGCAAGCCCCAGCGCCCGCACATTGATTAGCCGCAGGTAAAACGTAAAAAACAGGCCGGCCACCGCCGTCCACATCACGATGAGCGGCAGGTCTGTACCGGCAATGGGCACCGTATAGAAGACGATAGAAGACAGCGCTTCTGCGATGGGGCCGAGGTGCGCCTCCACCCACTGGTCAGGAGACTGGCTCACCCCTACTGCACCGTGTGGCGCAATACCTGTTGGTAACCGTTAAAGCTGGGCACCTCGTCGAGCAGACCTTTTTCCTTTAGCAAGGCGCGGAAGGCA
>CAXEVD010000556.1:0-1635 GCA_963999395.1 uncultured Halieaceae bacterium | reverse complement strand
CAACTTGAGAAAGCCGTAGCGGCGTTGAATCCAGTGGATGAGTTTGATGCCAAGACTATCGACGCCCTGAAACTCAAAGCAAACCTGAACAACGAGCTGCTGCGCAAACGCGCGGCTCAAGTAAAACACGCCATCGACATTGGTTCGCATCACGGCACGCCACTCGTCATCCGAGGTGTCGACCGCATCGCGGCGTACGATCACGCCCGCATTATTGATGAGTACTTCAACGGGTGCGGCGAAAGCTTCCTGTGCAGCGGCCATTGCCTCGGTGGCAAAGGCGGGATCAGTGACGTCTCCCGCGCAGATCGCAGCCTGCGATTTGGTCTCGTCTGCGAGCGTCGCCACAGCGGCCTCGAGTTTGTCTGCCGAGCGACCCACCAACAGGAGTTTGGCGCCATGGGCAGCGAAGACGCGGGCGCACTCAAGGCCTACGCCACTCCCGGCGCCTGTGATCAATACCACGCGACCGCTGAAGTCCCGGGGTTGTCCACTCGATGCGTTTAGAGGGCTCATGATTCAGAGTGCTGGCAGGGGTAGTTTGGCGAGGCGGCCGCCATCCACCACCACCTCTTGCCCGGCGACAAAGGCGGCGTCGCTGCTGGCCAGCCAAAAGACCGTATTGGCCACGTCCTCAGGGTTGCCCAAACGTCCCACCGGATGGAGGGCCTCGATCGCAGCGTCGACCGCCGCACGATCCGGATACTGGGCAAGCAATTGCTCATTAAATAATGTGTTAATCCAACCCGGTGCCACGGCGTTACAGCGGATGCCGTAGGGGCCGTACTCGAGCGCGGTATTGTGACTGAAGGCCGCCACGGCGGCTTTGGACGCGGCGTACACGCTGTGCAACGGATTGGCGCCAAGGCCCTCGATAGAGCTGATATTGACGATGGCCGGGTGCAACGCGCCCTCTGCGCGCATCAGGGGCAGGGCGTGCTTGGTGGTTAAGAACGTGCTTTTCACGTTGACCGCCATCACCCGGTCCCAGTCCTCCTCACTGGTCTCGGCGATCGGTTCTTCGATGCAGATGCCGGCATTGTTCACCAGAATATCCAAATGCCCGAAGTCGAACTCGATCCGCGTCATGAGGTCTCTGACGCTCGCCTCCCGGGCGACGTCAGTCTCAATAAAGGTGACGCCCTCGGCCTCAGGTTCGTTTAAATCGGCGCAGATCACGGTGTCACCCGCGCCTTGGAAGCGCGCCACGATAGCCGCGCCGATGTTTTGGGCGCCGCCGGTCACGATCACGATACGGGGTGTGCTCATACCGGCCTCATGTATACCGAGGGCTATACGCCACGACGGTGCTGCGTTGCGCACCCAGCTTATCGATGTGGACCTCCATCACGTCGCCCACGTTGAGGTACCGGGGCGGCTTCATGCCAAAGCCCACACCCGGTGGCGTGCCGGTCATCATGACGTCACCAGGTTGCCAACTGGTGTAGCGCGAGATGATCGAGACCAGTTCGGCGATGCTGTACATCATGTCGGACGTATTGCTTTGCTGTCTGACTTCGCCATTCACGTGCAGCGAGATATCGAGTTGGTTGGGGTCGCCGACTTCATCGGTGGTGACCAGCCAGGGGCCGAGTGGTTTCAGGGTGTCAGCGCTTTTGCCTTTGGTCCACTGTG
>CAXEVD010000555.1:0-1636 GCA_963999395.1 uncultured Halieaceae bacterium | reverse complement strand
GCGGGCGCCACCAGCGCCTCGCAACGATACGCTCGTTTGGGACCATAACATGCCCCAATTAAGGCCAAATGCGGAAGACTCCCGACGCGGAGCACAGCAGTTTTTTGCGCTGCTGCTCCCGTTGCTGGTCGCGGGATGCAACCTGTCAGGCTGCGCAACCGAGCCCGCAGATTTGCAGGCCGAGCTTTACCCGGAGGATCAGCAGCCTTATTTCAAAACTTGCCTCGCTCGCCACGACGGGACGTATCACGAGCGGGAGTTACAACAACATCGATTTATCGACATCTATGCGGAACCAGCGCCAGACGAAGGCCCGATTACCGACGACTGTGTTATCCGTGAATAAGGGCTTGAGTGCTCCGGTGCGGGGTCAGGCGGGGTTTTCGCGCTGCCGCCGTTATCGTTACTGGCTGCGAAGAGACTGGGACCGCGCCCTGCCCCAGTGCGCGTTCATTGGCCTGAACCCCTCTACCGCCGACGCCCAAACCGATGATCCGACTCTACGGCGGTGTATGGGGTTCGCCCGACAATGGGGGTATGGATCACTGCTGTTGGTCAATCTCTTCGGCTTCCGCGCCACCGACCCTGCAGCGCTCTCCACCGTATCCGACCCCGTCGGCCCGGGAGCCAACCATTGGCTGCGGCGGGCAGCCGCCGAGTCACCACTGCTCGTGGCAGCCTGGGGCAACGGCGGGCAGTTGTTTGAGAGAGCGACCCGGGTGGCTCACCTGATTCATAACGCCCAGTGCCTTGGTGTCACAGCACAGGGCATGCCAAGGCACCCGCTCTATTGCCCGAAGCGCTCGTGCCTCATCCCTTATCGCCCGCCCAGCTGACATGACTCACCGCTGAGGGGCTTTCCCTGCCGGCCGACTCGCAAGGCTGGCACTCACCTTTGAGAGAATTTTGCTAAGCAACAGCACCCGTCAGCCGCCGAACGGATGTCGCAGGAGTATGGTCTCCTCGCGATCGGGGCCAGTCGAAATAATGTCGATCGGCGCGCCAACCAGCGCTTCCAGCCGGCTGATATACGCTCTCGCATTGGCAGGCAGCGCGTCCAACGATTTCAGGCCCACGGTGGACTCGCTCCAGCCGGGCAACGTCTCATAGACCGGCCTCAAATTCTCGTAGTCCACGGCATCGACCGGGTTGGCCACCGTCTCGCCCGCATCATTGGTATAGCCCACGCAGACAGAGATTTCCTCCAGTCCGTCCAGCACGTCGAGCTTGGTCAGGCACAAGCCCGATACCGAATTGATGTTCACCGCTGTGCGCAACGCCACCGCATCGAACCAGCCGCAGCGTCGAGGGCGCCCTGTCGTGGCACCAAATTCGTGTCCCCGCTCGGCCAACCGGAGACCGGTCTCGTCAAACAGCTCAGTCGGGAAAGGCCCGGAGCCCACCCTCGTGGTGTAGGCCTTGGTGATACCGAGCACGTAATCCAAAAACAGTGGGCCAAACCCTGACCCAGTCGCGGTGCCACCCGCTGTCGTATTGGAGCTCGTGACAAAGGGATAAGTACCGTGGTCGATGTCGAGCAGGGAACCCTGGGCACCTTCGAACAATAAGCGCGCTTGCGTCTCGCGGTATTCGTGAAGGAGTGAGGTGACGTCCGCCATCATGGGCATCAGACGCT
>CAXEVD010000554.1:0-1641 GCA_963999395.1 uncultured Halieaceae bacterium | reverse complement strand
TGACAGCGCCTGTGCCTCTTCCGGGCCGTTGGGCTCGAGTTCGGCCACCGACGACAAATAGGTATACCCCCGGTATCGAGGTGAGTACGCGTTATCGTGCTTGATCGCGCTGAAATCATCGAAGGAAATCGCGGTGTTGGCATTCAGTAACTCCAGCCCGCGCACGGCGCGGTTGGTCATGCGCGTTGGCCAGCCGCTCTCCACCGGATAGTCAGACTTCACAGGGTTACTGCCCTCGGAACTGACCTGAAAAGGAGACTGGTTGGCGCTGTGCACGTAACCCGAGGGCGGGTTGGTCACGCTGGGTAGCTCGTCGGGCGTCAGATAGTCGTCCCAGATGAGATCTCGCCTGTTACCGGGTAAGTATTGATCCCACTGCCAGCCCATGGCGCGCCTCGGCATCATGGCGTTGTGCACAAAATGGATGTCGCCGTCGGCGTTGGCGTAGACAAAGTTGAAGCTTGCAATGTGCTGCAGTGCCATGGCCTCTCGCCATTCCTCGAAAGACGTTGCGGCGCTCATGGCCAGCCACTGTTCGACCTGACGGATCTCATCCATACCCGCATAACGCAGCGCGTAGGTGCCGTGGTCTGTTTTCATCACAGGGCCGTGGATTGAGCGGTAGCCCTTCTCTTTCACGGTCCAGGGGAGCCAGCCCCACAGCAGGACTTTGATCGGGATGTCGAATGATTCGAGCTCCAGCCACTCACCGTCCACCCGGTAGCGGTTGTCATCCTCGGGGTCCATCTCCAGCACATACACGTCGACCAGATCAGGTTGGTTAACCGTCGCTCCCCAGCCATGGTACTGATTAAACCCAACACCCAAAGCGGGAGAGCCAATGAATAGCCCACCCATGACGTTAAGTCCCTCACCGCTCTGCAGATGCACTTCGTACCACGACACCGGACCGGTCAACGGCTGGTGGGAGTTGATCATGAGCAGGGTGGAGTCGTCGCGGCTCCGCGACGGGGCAACCGCTGTCGCGTTGGAGCCTAATGTAATGGCGGTATTCGGTAGTTGCGGTGCGGGGCTCACTTCCTGTTGCCGCGTTTCGGCCCGCAGCTCGGTGAGCGGCTTCTCAAATCCGTAGAACAGGGGATGCCGGAACATATGCGCGGCGATCACATCCTGTGGTGTCACTGGCAGCACGTCGAGGTTGACCCGCTCGGGATACCGGGCCGCAAAGTCGTTGAAACCCGCTGCAAAGGCGTCGAGGTATTCGCGGGTTTCGGGTTTGAGCAGGGTGTAGTAGTCCCTGTCGATCACCTCCCAAAAACCTAGCCACTGAATCAGATAGTCGGTGACGGCGGCATCGCGGCCGAAGAAGCTGGCGGCATTGCCACGGTAGTAGGGCAGGGTCTCTTCGAGGATTTCCCAGCCGTCCTCAGATTGTGCCCACGCAAGGCCGTAGGCCATATCGGCATCGGTTTCGCCAAATATGTGGGGGACACCCAACGCATCGCGCTCAATGGTCGCTTCCCAGGCGAGTGCATGGGTACTTGTCGACAGCGTCAGCACGCACAGTAGCGTGCGAAACAGTGCCTTCAACGCCATATCAGCGGTGGCAAAAGCGCGAAGGGCGTTTTCGATAGAGTGGCTTCTGTTCTTTGGGGCAGCCGAACCGACGTTCGCCGCGGC
>CAXEVD010000553.1:0-1651 GCA_963999395.1 uncultured Halieaceae bacterium | reverse complement strand
ACGCGTGCATAGGGGGTTATCCGATATCATCAGTGCATGAGGCGATAACGATGCCACTCTCGGTTGATTCGGTAGGCGATGCAACCGGATTCTGCAGGTTCAAGACTTCGTTAGCGAAACACTGATGGTGGCCCCGTGGGTGACTCAATCTGACTTGGTGATACTCGATGCTCGCTTTGGGGTGGCTGGATCCTGATGGGCGGTGCAAAAGGTGTCGCAATTGGGTCGCCTTTGTCGCTTTTGCGCGAATCTTGGGCCAGAATGCCCTGAATACAGCTCGATTCGCGATGCTTGTCGCGCTCGGGTCTTGAGTCAGTAAGAGACGGTCAGCGTGGAAACAGTAGGCAGCGTCAAAAAACAGACCACACAGCGGGTAGGCTTCCTGCTGATGGACCAGTTCACGCTGGTATCACTGTCCAGCGCCATCGACCCGCTCCGCGTCGCCAATTCGTTGTCTGATAGCGAGCTCTATCGGTGGTGCCTGATCGGCGCGGGGGAGAGCGAACAGGCCTCAAGTGACGGCGTGCGCGTCAAGCTCGATCACACCCTGACTGATGACGTGGAACTAGATCTGGTGATTGTCGTGGGGGGCATTGATATTGAGCAGAGTGTCACCAAGGCGGATCTCAGCTGGCTCCGCAAACAGGCACATCGCGGTGCGCAGATGGGCGCATTGTGCACCGGGTCCTATGCCTTGGCCAGTGCCGGGTTGCTCAATGGTTATGAATGCAGCGCCCACTGGGACTGCCTGACGTTGCTGACTGAGCAATTTCCCGGGATCGACTTCAATACGCACCTGTACACCATCGACCGTGATCGTCTGACCTGTACCGGCGGCACCGTGCCGCTCCATATGATGCTGGCCATGTTGGCCAAACGGCATCCACAATCACTGGTCGACGGGGTGGCCGACATGCTGGTTTGCGAACGGCACCGGAGTGATGCCGAGATGCAGGTGATTCCGATGTGGTCGCGCAAGGTTGAGGTACAGCCGAAGCTCAAGGAAGTCCTACAGTTAATGGAGGCAAACCGCGAGGAGCCGCTCCCACTGCAGGACCTGGCAGACTACGTGCAACTTTCACGTCGGCAGCTCGAGCGACTTTTCCTAAAGCACCTGCACAGCACACCCTCGCGCTACTACCTGAAGCTGCGCCTTGACCGCGCCCGCAGGCTGCTCAAACAGACCTCACGCTCGATCGTAGAGATCACCTCGATGTGCGGGTTTGTATCGACCACGCACTTCAGCCGCTGCTATCGCAAGTACATGGGCGTCTCGCCCAAGAGCGATCGCGCCCAGGGCGTGCCTGAGGTGTATCAGATTTTTGAATCAGAATTGCCCCCCGAGGGCGCGGAGTTCGCTAACTAGCGGGCGCTGATGCCGCCTTGATCCGGCATTTTGATGCCGCCTTCCACCTCGACCCAATCCATCGACGACTGGCACCAGATCTGAAACTGGGGAGTGAGTTCGTGCTTTTGCTCACAGCCGCCGAGCCTGAGCGACAGGAGACCCGTATCGTCGGTATTGCCGGTGTGGATCATGGTGGAGCATTCCAATCTTTAGTTGGAGACCCTCCTGCACCACAATTTACAGTTGTTGAAGATACACTTGCTGCATTTACAACGACTGGCGCAGCTAATGTTGCTGCTTTAA
>CAXEVD010000552.1:0-1666 GCA_963999395.1 uncultured Halieaceae bacterium | reverse complement strand
GCTGACCGACAAGGAATATCAGATCATGCGCGACGCCTCGCTGGCGGTATTGCGCGAGATTGGCGTGGAGACGGGGGGATCGAATGTCCAGTTTGGCCAGTGCCCCGATACCGGCCGACTGGTGGTGATTGAGATGAACCCGCGCGTCTCACGGTCATCGGCGCTGGCGTCCAAGGCAACCGGCTTCCCGATTGCCAAGGTGGCAGCAAAGCTGGCGGTAGGCTACTCGCTCGATGAGCTCGAGAACGACATCACAGGCGGCGTGACCCCCGCCTCGTTTGAGCCGGCGCTCGATTATGTGGTCACCAAGATCCCGCGCTTTGCCTTTGAGAAATTTGCCACCGCAGATCCGCGACTGACCACCCAGATGAAATCGGTGGGCGAAGTGATGGCCATCGGGCGCACTTTTCAGGAGTCGCTACAAAAAGCCCTGCGCGGCCTAGAGGTGGGCTCGGCTGGTTTTGAACCGCATATGCAGGTGGAGGATGAAGACTCCCGCTCCGAGCTGGTAGATCGCCTGACGAACCCGGGAGCCGACCGTATCTGGTACCTGGCGGATGCCTTCCGTGCCGGGTTCGAGTTGGAAGAGATTTACGGCTACTCGGGTGTTGACCCCTGGTTCCTCATCCAGATCGACGACATTGTGCGCTGGGAATCACAGCTCTCCGGGCTGACCGTTGACGGCATTGATCACAGCCTCATGTGGGGGCTCAAGCGCCGAGGCTTTTCTGACAAGCGCATCGCCGATGTGTTGGGCACAGCCGAATCTGCAGTGCGGGAGCGTCGGTGGTCGCTGGGTATCCGGCCTGTCTATAAGCGGGTTGATACCTGTGCCGCCGAATTTGCGGCCTCGACCGCCTATATGTACTCCGCTTATGAAGAGGAGTGTGAAGCGGCACCCAGTGACCGCAAGAAAATTTTAGTGCTCGGTGGCGGTCCCAACCGCATCGGGCAGGGGATCGAATTCGACTATTGCTGCGTCCATGCGGTGCTGGCCATGCGCGAGGATGGTTACGAGACCATCATGGTCAACTGCAATCCCGAGACGGTATCGACCGACTACGACACCTCGGACCGACTCTACTTTGAACCGGTCACGCTGGAGGATGTGCTGGAGATCGTTGAGCTCGAGCAGCCCACTGGGGTGATTGTGCAGTTTGGTGGCCAGACACCGCTTAAGCTGGCCCGCGCGCTTGAAGCCGCGGGCGTGCCGATTATCGGTACCACGCCCGATCAAATTGATCGCGCAGAGGACCGGGAACGGTTCCAACAAATGATTCAGGCCCTGGCGCTCCGGCAGCCGGCGAATACCACGGTGCGCAGTGTCGAGGCGGCGGTCGCGGCGGCGTCGCCTTTTTTCGGCGTTTCTTCACGACAGCAGTAACAAACACGGTGATTGCAATCAGGAGAAGCGACGTCGACGGCAGCAACGCCCACAACGTGTCAAGTGACGCCCAGGAGAGCTCCGGACTCAAAGGGGACTCTGAGGCCATTTTCGCGCAGCGGGCGGCCACCGCGCGTCAAGATGTTGCTGGTACCAAGGCGTTGCGGCTGTTCAATACCTTTCCAGCGCCCAAACGCGTCTCAGGCGCGTACACGCAGCAATCGACAAAGCGCTTGCTCTTGGCTAGTATCTAACACCGCTAGCGGCAAGCGCTGTCAACGT
>CAXEVD010000551.1:0-1671 GCA_963999395.1 uncultured Halieaceae bacterium | reverse complement strand
GGTGTCCGTCATATGGTGGCTGGTGGCGGATTGAGGCTCGCAGGAAACGGCACACGTGTCGGTCGCGGCCTCCGACTCGCTGGCTCAGGTCACATGCAGGGCCATTGCGGCAACGGTCTCATTATCGATAGTGGTTTGCTCGAGAAACTTGGTGCCGCCACCGAGCAACACCTGCGCGCCGCTGTTCACCAGCTGTTCGATGATGGATCCGGGGCCGCCGTTGTCGCGGGCGTCATCAAGACAGGCGGGCTGTGGTATGCCGTAATAGGTGCTGCCCAGCACTTCCTCGGGGCCTTCGCAGCTTCGTGCCGAGACATGCGCAAGGAACGACGCGGGTGTCGCGTCGGTCAGTGATGATGTGGTGACCAGCCCGACCCGGAAGCCGCTGTCGAGTGACCGTTCTGCGATGGTGTTCAGGTCGTTGTCTTCAATGTCGGTTGCGATGCGACCGATCTGTGTGACCCCGCCGGTCGCCAGCGAGGTCGCTGTATTGGCGGAATCGGCTACGTATAGAGGCTGCCCTTGCTCGGAAACCGTCTCCACCTGTACTGATGCCCGATAGGGCATCGTATCGAGGATGAGTTTGCCGCTCATGCCCACAAGGTAATTACGTCCCATGGTGACATGTTGATCGTCGAAGCCGTCTCCAATGATCAGGATCAGGTTCCGGCTCTTTACGGCGGTTTCAGCAGTTGCCGCGAGAGCGGCGCTCAGCGCGATGATCAGGCAAAGAAGTTTGTGCACGTGGCGGGGCATCATTTGCGGGGGAGGGCGGAGAATAATCCTGCGTGAGGAGATTCTCAATGAGTCGGGCGCGCAGGCCGGTGGGCTTGCGCATCGACGTGTGGCACACTCACCGCCTTCGACCTCTAGCTATCCCTTAAGGAAAAAGACCGATGTCTGGACACGCCAGCCGAATTTTTATTGCTCTGACCCTGCCTTTCCTGATCAGCACACCTGCGCTAGCGGACGATTTTTCGGGTGCTGATACGGCCTGGATGCTGACTTCGACTGCGCTGGTCCTGTTCATGACGATCCCGGGACTGTCCCTGTTCTATGCGGGTTTGGTGAGGGTCAAAAACGTATTGTCGGTGCTCATGCAATGTTTTGCGCTCACGGCGCTGATGTCGGTGCTGTGGTTTGTCATGGGTTACACGCTTGCGTTTGGCTCGTCGGGGGTCGAACAGGGCCCATGGATCGGCGATCTAGGGAATCTGTTTCTCGCGAAAGTGACGATGGACAGCATGAGCGGCACCATCCCCGAGACGCTGTTTGTGATGTTTCAGCTGACCTTCGCCGTGATTACCCCGGCCCTGATCGTTGGCGGCTTTGCTGAGCGCATGCGTTTCTCGGCTATGCTGATTTTTTGTTCTCTTTGGTTGGTCCTGGTGTATGCGCCGATCTGTCATTGGGTATGGGGCGGAGGCTGGCTGGGTAACATGGGGCTTCAGGATTTCGCTGGAGGTTCGGTTGTCCATATTACGGCTGGCGTCGCTGCCTTGATCGCGGCCACCTCAATGGGGGGTAGGCGGGGTTTTGGCACAACAGCGATGCCGCCTCACAATCTGACCATGACAGTCACAGGCGCGGGCATGCTGTGGGTGGGATGGTTTGGTTTCAATGGAGGATCTCAATTGGCTTTGGGGTCAGGCGCAGATGCTACCGCTATTG
>CAXEVD010000550.1:0-1674 GCA_963999395.1 uncultured Halieaceae bacterium | reverse complement strand
ATCCGTGAGGGTGGCCGAACGGTAGGTGCAGGCGTCGTCGCCAAGATCCTCGACTGAGATAAAAGTGGCGGCTTGATGGCCGCCTAACAGATAAGCCGAACCGCCTTTTTGGCTGTTCGGCTTCGTCGTCTCTGGCAAGCGGGCCTTTTCCGGTAGCAGAGGCGCGGAAAAAGAGTGGAAGGCCAGTAGCTCAATTGGCAGAGCAGCGGATTCCAAATCCGCAGGTTGGGGGTTCGATTCCCTCCTGGCCTGCCACCTCAGCTGAGCAGGCTGGGGCGGTGAACAAAGCCGACGGCGGGCATGGGTCCGGGTCGGGGTGGAGATTGAACATGAGTGAAGCCGCAGCAGGCAGGCTTGATTCGCTGAAGTGGGTTGTCGTGTTGGCGCTGGTAGGCGGCGGCGTATACGGCAATAGCTACTTTGGGGACCAGCCGATTCTGTACCGCGTGTTGGCGCTGCTGGTGCTCGCACTGGTAGCGGGCTGGGTGGCTTCACTAACGCAAAAAGGCGGTGACTTTTTCACTCTGGTGAAAGGGTCACGGACAGAAATTCGCAAGGTGGTCTGGCCAACGCGGCAAGAGACCACGCAAACCACGTTAATCGTGTTTGTGTTTGTAATCATTACGGGGCTGATCTTGTGGGGCCTCGATAGCGTGCTGGGTTGGCTCGCGTCACTGATTTTGGGTTGAGGGTAGCAACATGGCTTTAAAGTGGTACGTCGTACATGCCTACTCTCAATATGAGAAGAAGGTTGCCAGCGCTATTCAGGAGCGGGTCGAGCGGCTGGGCATGCAAGACCGGTTCGGCGAGATCATTGTTCCCACCGAGGAGGTGATCGAGATGAAGGCCGGCCAAAAGCGCAAGAGCGAGCGCAAGTTCTTCCCCGGTTATGTGCTGGTGCAGATGGACCTTGATGACGATACCTGGCACCTCGTCAAGGAAACGCCACGAGTGCTCGGCTTTATCGGCGGCAAGGCTGACAAGCCCTCACCGATTACCGATGCCGAGGCCAATGTCATCCTGCAGCGCGTTGAGGCAGGCGTGGATCAGCCCAAGCCCAAGACGGTATTTGAGCCCGGCGAGATGGTGCGGGTGATCGATGGTCCGTTCAACGACTTCAACGGTGTGGTTGAGGACGTGAATTACGAGAAGAGCCGCCTCAATGTGGCCGTACTGATCTTCGGGCGCTCTACACCCGTAGAACTAGAGTTTGGTCAGGTCGAAAAAGCCTGATCGGGTGGGTCAGGTCGACAGGATCTGACCCGATGTTAACGCCACCCTGGTGGCGATGATGGGGAGCCCGCGTGTTTGTTGCCATAGGTAGCTAGCATAACGGCGTTTGAACCCAGGAGAAAGCAACATGGCTAAGAAGATCGACGGCTATATCAAGCTGCAGATCCCGGCCGGCCAGGCGAATCCCTCGCCGCCGGTAGGCCCCGCGCTGGGCCAAAAAGGGGTCAACATCATGGAGTTTTGCAAAGCCTTCAATGCTGATACGCAGGGCGTTGAGCCGGGCTTGCCCATTCCGGTGGTGATCACGGTCTACAGTGACAAGTCCTTCACCTATATCAAGAAGACGCCTCCGGCTTCGATACTTTTACAGAAGATCGCCGGCATCAAGAGTGGCTCCAGTCGTCCGAATACCGAAAAGGTCGGCAAAGTGACCCGGGCGCA
>CAXEVD010000549.1:0-1676 GCA_963999395.1 uncultured Halieaceae bacterium | reverse complement strand
CCTGGTGGCTTGGCCTGCTGATGAATTGACATTGACAGCTTGAATAGTGGCGATTCGGTCCCTTCGGCAGGGTTGCAATACCCCCCCAAGTTGCCTACATTCCTCTCATTCAGAAAACATACTCAAGATTCAAAAACAGCTCGGTTGGCCTTCGCTGATTGGGCGCCGTCTGCCGCGAGGTAATCCATGGACACTGCATATTCAACCGAAGATCTGGCTTTTCGCGACGAAGTTCGCGGGTTTTTTGACGAGGCCTACACACCTGAACTCCAAGCGCGTCTGCGCTCTCCCGAATACAAAACCGCTATCGAAGACTGGCAGCGCAAGCTCTACGAGAAGGGCTGGGTCGCGCCCAACTGGCCGGCCGAGTTCGGCGGCACGGGCTGGACCGCCACGCAAAAGTACATCTACGAAACCGAGCGTTCTCTGGCGGGCATTCCCAATGTCGTGCCCTTTGGTCTCGTGATGGTGGCCAACGTCATCATGGCCTACGGCACCGATGAGCAAAAAGAGTACTTCCTGCCCCGCATCCTGAAGAGTGAAGACTGGTGGTGTCAGGGCTACTCGGAACCGGGTTCGGGCTCGGATCTTGCGAGCCTCAAGACCAAGGCCGAGCGAGATGGTGATGACTTCATTATTAACGGCGCCAAAATCTGGACGACCTATGCCCAGTACGCGGACTGGATCTTCTGCCTGGTGCGCACCGATAACTCGGGCAAGAAGCAGGAAGGCATCACCTTCATCCTGATCGATATGAAGAGCGAGGGGATCAAGGTCAACCCGATCATCTCGATCGACAACCATCACAGCCTCAACGAGGTGGAGTTCAACAATGTCCGCGTACCCGCCAAGAATGTGGTGGGTGAAATTGGCAAGGGCTGGACGGTTGCCAAGGCACTGCTTGCCCATGAGCGCACGGGTATTGCTGGCGTCGCAGACGTGAAGCGTGCGGTCCGTGTGATCAAAGAGGTCGCCGCCAAAGAAGAAAACGGCGGTCAGCGATTGATGGATGACCCCGGTTTCCAGCAGCGGCTCGCGGACATCGAGGTGGAGCTGATGGCGCTCGAGTTTACCGAGCTGCGCACCTTGGCCACTCAAGCCGCGGGCGGTTTCCCGGGGCCGGAGTCATCGCTCCTCAAGATCAAGGGCACTGAGCTGCAGCAGGCCACTCAGGAGCTGCTGATGGAGATCGCGGCCTACTACCAAGGCGTGTTGCCTGTTGATCTGGATCCCGAAGCGCTGGGTCACGAGTTTGCCACGGAGGCGCGCCGCAATTATATGTACGGACGCGCGGCCACCATTTACGGCGGCTCCAACGAGGTGCAGAAAAACATCATCGCCAAGTACGTACTCGGTCTTGAGTAAGGGGATTCCAAACCATGAATTTTGATTTTTCCGAAGAGCAACAAATGGTCCGCGACTCCATCGCGCGCTTTGTTCAGGACGATTACGACTGGGATACCCGCAAGGCCATTGTCGCCTCTGATCAGGGTATGAGTCGGGATAACTGGCAGCTGTTCGCCGAATTAGGCTGGCTGTCGATCCCCTTCGCTGAGGAGCACGGCGGATTCGGCGGCAACATTGTCGATCTGTCAGTGGTGATGGAAGAGCTGGGTAAAGGCTTGGTGGTAGAGCCTTATTTCCCCACGGTAGTGCTGTTTGGCGGGCTGATCACG
>CAXEVD010000548.1:0-1680 GCA_963999395.1 uncultured Halieaceae bacterium | reverse complement strand
CATTCTATTCCCAGGCCGGTCACGAAGTGCTCTGACAAAGCTGGCCAGTCAACATTCGGGTAGGCCACCCGGTGTGCATTGTAGTTGCCCACGGCGCCGTTCATCTTACCCAGTGGTCGGATGGCGCTGGCGGCAGCCAGCTGCCGGTTCAGTCGCATAACCACGTTAGCCAGCTCCTTGCCTACAGTAGTGGGCGTAGCGGCTTGTCCATGCGTGCGAGACAGCATGGGCTGTTCAGCATGTTCTTGCGCGAGGCCTGCCAATGCATCACGGACGGCTTCATAGTGCTCGATGATGACCCGGTGCCCGTCGCGGATCATGAGGGCATGTGCGAGGTTATTAATATCCTCGCTAGTGCAGCCAAAGTGCACAAACTCGCTGACCACGTTGAGCTCCGGGTTGTCTTTTAATGCTTCTTTGAGGAAGTATTCGACGGCTTTGACATCGTGATTGGTTGTCGCCTCGATTGTTTTCACGGCCTCGGCCTGCGTTTCATCGAAATCAGCGAGGATGTGATCAATCCGCTCGGTCGATGCGCTGCTGAACACGGGGATCTCGGTGATATCAGCGCATTCAGAGAGCGCCTTGAGCCATGCCAGCTCGACTTGAACCCGCCGTTTGATGAGCCCGAATTCGGAGAAGATGTCGCGGAGCGCGTCCACTTTTCCGTGATAGCGGCCATCCAGTGGTGAAAGGGCTGTCAGCGGTGTGGGGCTCATGGGGTTGCCTGATTGCAGTAAGCACCTAGTTTATCACGGTGCTGCGCTGAGTTTGATCAATGCGTCACGCCCATTTCTCGGGCCATGCGTGCAGCCGTGTCACGGACGCGGCCACGGCTTAGCATCAACTTAAAGCGCGTACCGCCCAGTTGTCGCCATAAAAATGCGGCCCGGACGCCACACATAAGTAACGCGCGCACCAAATCCGCCACCTGAGGGTTGTTGAGGTGTTGGGCGCTGCCGGTCACCTTGATGCGGTACGGCAGCGTGCTGAGCGTATCTTGATAAACCGCCGATATATTAGCGCTTAGGCCACTGATATCATTCGAGAAATTTTCTGCCTTGTAGGCTGTATGCTTGAGCCTTGAATGAACAATGGCCTGAAGATCGTCCCGGCCGGCAAAACGGCGCTCCAGCTGCAGAATGGCCAGGGTATAGCGCAGCGTATCTGCTGATGATTCGTCCTGGGAGAGGCCCAGGCAGGCCGACAGCTGCTCAAGACCTAGGCGAATGCCCTGTGGCGTCCCGAAAACCGTCTCCACACCTTCCGGATCAAAGCTGAACAGAGAGTGTATTGAGGCCTCCACGAAGGGCAGGGGCCAGCTACCGGTTTTCGCGGCCAAATCTACAATGCGTGCCGCCTGCGCTACGCCCGCCAGGGCCACCGTGCGTTGCTCCAAAAGCGAGCGCTCGTTCACTGAGCGGCCTCAATGACGCCACCACCGAGACAAATATCGCCCTCGTAGAAGACCACGGACTGACCGGGGGTGACCGCCCTCTGGGGCGTGGTGAAACTGACCTGCACTTTTGAGTCGGAAGCGGATACTTCGCAGGGTTGATCCGCCTGCCGGTAGCGAATTTTGGCATGACAGCTGAGAGGTAACGTGGGTGGCTCGCCGCTGATCCAGATCACATCAGCTGCAGTGAGCTGCGTCTTGAACAACGCTGGATGCTCATTGCC
>CAXEVD010000547.1:0-1684 GCA_963999395.1 uncultured Halieaceae bacterium | reverse complement strand
GGCGATTCGTGGCAGGTTTCGGCATGCTGGTGGGCTACTCCATCATCGCCGTGCCGACCGCGCTCATTACGCGCAAGCTCTGGGAGCGCATCAACGAGCAGCGGGCGGCATAACCGACACTGCCCTGGAACTGCCCGGTCTGCGAGAAGCAAGGGCATGCTCTGGCAGCACTGTTCTGCCAGCACTGCGGTGCTGAGCTCGATGTGCCCAGCGACATACGGGAGCGGGCGCAGCGCGATGCCTGATCAACCCACATCACTCTTTGGCTACCGCAAGCACTGGGCAGAATGTCTGGGGCCGGCGCCATGGCTGCCGATGTCCCGGCCCGAGATGGAGCAACTGGGGTGGGACAGCTGCGACATCATCATTGTCTCCGGAGATGGCTACGTTGATCACCCTAGCTTCGGCATGGCGGTCATCGGTCGGGTACTTGAAGCCCAGGGCTTCAGGGTGGGGATGCTCGCGCAGCCCGACTGGCAATCCGCTGAACCCTTCACCGCGCTCGGCCAACCCAATCTGTTTTTCGGCGTCACCGCGGGCAACATGGACTCCATGATCAACCACTACACCGCTGACCGAAAACGCCGCAATGACGATGCCTATACCCCCGGTAACATCTCGGGGAGACGCCCTGACCGGGCCGTCACCGTCTACAGCCACAGATTGAAAGAGGCCTATCGCGATGTCCCTATCATCGTCGGCGGTATCGAGGCCAGTTTGCGCCGCATCGCGCATTACGATTACTGGAGTGATCGGGTTAAACGTTCGGTGTTGCTCGACAGCCGGGCCGATCTGCTGGTATTTGGCAACGCCGAACGCGCGATTGTCGACATTGCCCACCGCCTGGCGAACGGTGAGAAGGTGGCCGACTTAACCGATATCCGCGGTACTGCCTTTGTCACACGGCACCCGCCTGCGAATCGCACACTGATCGACTCGACATCGGTCGATGAACCCGGACGGATCAAAGCCCATCCGAACCCCTACGAGGGCATGGAGCCTGAACCCTGCGCCGAGGGCCAGACCGAAGACAACAATGAGCCCGCGCCCGTCCGCCTGATGGCCAGCTCGAAACAAGACACCCACGCCATTCGACTACCCTCAGCTGAGGCCGTCACCGAGGACCCAGTGCTCTATGCCCACGCGTCGCGGGTGTTCCACAAGGAGACCAATCCTCACAATGCGCTGCCGCTCATTCAGGCCCACGGCGACCGGGAGGTCTGGCTGAACCCGCCGCCGATCCCGCTGGAAACCGATGAATTGGACTGGGTATTCGAACTGCCCTATCAGCGCCTCCCCCACCCCAGCTACGGTGACGCAGCGGTGCCCGCGATGGAGATGATCCAGCATTCGGTCAACATCATGCGGGGCTGCTTCGGGGGCTGCACCTTCTGCTCCATCACCGAGCACGAGGGGCGCATTATTCAAAGTCGCTCCGAAGCATCTGTGCTGCGCGAGGTGGAGCGCATACGCGATACCAGCCCCACCTTCACCGGGGTCATCTCTGACCTCGGCGGCCCAACCGCCAATATGTGGCGCATCGCCTGCAAGGACAAGGAAACCGAAGCGGCCTGTCGAAAGCTCAGCTGCGTGTATCCCGGCATCTGCAAAAACCTCAACACTGACCACACCCCGCTGATTAACCTGTATCGCAAGGCCCGGGAAACCGAAGGCGTGAAAAAGG
>CAXEVD010000546.1:0-1687 GCA_963999395.1 uncultured Halieaceae bacterium | reverse complement strand
GGTGTCTAGTAAGTGTTTGCCCTTATTTACCTCGAGATTTCCAGGATTCAGAGGGAAAAACCTACCAGAAGCCGATCAGATCAACAACTATGACAAAAAAGACTAACCATGCCAGCGACTGCTGCCGCAAGCGTGTGATGAATGGCGTCACGACTCGGTCCAGCGATGGGTCTCGGGCAAAGTGATATCAAATAGATCCAGGGCGCGGGCCACACTTTGCGTCACCACTTCATCAAGTGACTCCGGTTTGGCGTAAAACGCAGGCACGGGCGGCGCGACCACCGCACCCATCTCGGTCACTGCCACCATGTTACGCAGGTGGCCTAAATGCAGGGGCGTCTCGCGCACCATCAAGACCAGCCGGCGACGCTCCTTCAGCACCACGTCGGCGGCGCGCGTTAACAGGGACGAGGTGACGCCGGAGGTAATCTCCCCCAGGGTGCGAATAGAGCAAGGGGCGAGCAACATGCCCAGCGTGCGAAAAGAGCCACTGGCCACCGAGGCCCCGACGTTGCGCACAGGGTGCCACTCGTCAGCGAGGGCGCGAATCGAATCAACCGTGCGATCCAGTTCGTGGTGCACGGTCAACTCGGCGGACTTACTCATAATAAGATGCGTCTCAACGGGCAGCGGCTGCAATAGCTCGAGCGCGCGCACTCCATACTGCACGCCTGACGCCCCGCTGATGCCGATAATAAGCCGATCCATTGTTAGCGCTTCGAGTTACCGAGTAACCACAGTGTACCGGTTCTTCACCGCGTTACCGAACACACCCACCCCGCGGCAAACCTACGGGCGCGTGAATCCGACCGGCGCCCAGCGAAAGTGGGGCTTAAGTTCCGTAAATGGCACGTCACACGCAAATTTCAGGGTGACCGACTCACGGCTCTTGGGCGCCAAATTAAGTTGGCCTAAATCGCCATCAATCGCGTCCCCCTGCTCGTCTTCCAGCCAAAAGAAGTACTCGACGGTGGACGGCGCAAAGTTATTGTTGATCACGTCGAGCATCCAGAAGCCCGCCTCGCTGCAGCGCACAGATTTAAAATGGATATTATTCAGCCCGGTATTGGTCACCGGCGCGAGGGTGGTGCTGGCGGCGATGGACCCGAGCGACCACCCTGCCGCCAATAACCCTATCGTGACGGCCCCGTAACAGTGATGCGCCGTGCGTCTCATGCGGGATCCTCGTGTTGTTGGCGGCAAATCCCATCATCGCGCGGAATTCACAAAAAACCACCCTGAGATGGGTATTTTCAGAAAAAAGTCATCAAAAAACAGGGCGTTGTCAGGCTCAGGGCGATAGCGCGCTCAGGGTAAAGTTCGACGCGATTATGCCGATAGTTAGGGTAGTGAAAGAGGATATTCCCCGAGGTAAGCATGACGCGTATCAAAGCCGCAGCGGCATACAAGCGACTTGATATTGAATCTGCTGTCGCATCTGCAGATAAGCACGAACTGATTTCGTTGCTTTTCAAGGCACTGATCGGAGCGCTGGCAGGTGCAGAGGTGCACCATCACCATCAGAACAAGGATCAGGTACGAGAATATCTGTCAAAGGCCTGTCGCATTCTGGCAGGCCTGCAGGGTAGCCTCGATTACGAGCGCGGCGGAGATATCGCAGTAAACCTTGGTGAGCTTTACGGCTACGCTATCCGTAAGCTATTCGCATCAAATGTGCAGTCAGACA
>CAXEVD010000545.1:0-1688 GCA_963999395.1 uncultured Halieaceae bacterium | reverse complement strand
AGGGCTTAATCAGGTAGGGGGTGGTCGTCGTGGAATCGACCATCAGGGGGAGCCCGGCGGCGTGCGCGACCTCGGCGATCGCAGGGATGTTGAGTACGTCGAGGCTTGGGTTGCCCAGTGTCTCGCCAAATACCAGGCGGGTGTTGTCCTGAATCGCATTGGCAAAGGCTTGGGGGTCCCGCGGGTCCACAAAAGTGGTCTCGATGCCAAAACGAGGCAGGGTATAGGCTAGTAGATTGTGGCTGCCACCATAGAGCGCCGCGGAGGCCACGATATGCGAGCCGGCACCCATCAGCGTAATGATGGCCAGATGAAGCGCGGCTTGTCCGCTGGCGGTGGCGATGGCACCCACGCCACCTTCGAGAGCCGCAATGCGCTCCTCGAGTACAGCATTGGTGGGGTTGCTGAGCCGTGAGTACACATGCCCTGCACGCTCAATATTAAACAGCGACGCCGCGTAATCCGAGTCGGGAAAGCAAAAGGAGGCCGATTGGTAAATCGGCGTGGCTCTTGCACCCGTCGCGGGGTCAGGTTGCGCACCGGCGTGCAGTGCCAGTGTGTCGAGGCCGGGATAATCAGGTCCTGCCATGATGTGCTCCTTGTGGCGTCATGCCATCAGATACTGAGGCCGCCGAGTTTGGTCTCAAGGTATTCCTCGATACCCTCGCGCGCGCCCTCGCGGCCCAGGCCGCTCTCTTTCATGCCCCCAAAAGGCGCCGCGGCGCTGGTGGGGTTAATGTCGTTGATACCGATAATGCCAAACTGTAGCTGCTCGAAAGTCCGCAGTGCCCGCGCCAGATTCTGCGTATAGACATAAGCCGCCAGGCCGTAGTCTGTGTCGTTGGCCATAGCGATCACGTCGTCCTCGTCGTCAAAGGGCACGACTGCGGCGACGGGACCGAAGGTCTCCTCACGATAGATCAACATCTCCGGCGTGACATCGCTAAGTAGCGTAGCACCGTAGAAGCAACCCCGGTCCAAACCACCCTCGGTCAAGCGGGAGCCCCCTGCCAGCAGGGTGGCGCCATGACTGACGGCATCTTGCACTTGTCGATCCACTTTATCGATCGCTGCTTCATTGATGAGTGGACCAATGCTGTTGACCGGGTCCATGCCGTCACCCGCCTGCATGTCACCCACACGTGTTTGCAGGGTCTCAAGAAAAGGATCGAGGATCCGCCGCTGTACAAAAATTCGATTCGGACTGATGCAAGCCTGACCGGTGTTGAGAAACTTCACCAATGACACACCCTTAGCAGCGTGCACGGGATCGGCGTCGTCATACACGATGAAGGGCGCGTGACCGCCGAGCTCCATCGATACCCGCTTGAGCTGGGGCGCGCAGGCTTGTGCCAGATGCTTGCCCACCGCGGTGGAACCTGTAAACGTCAGTTTGCGGACCGCGGGGTGAGTGCAGAACACTTCGCCGATTGGCTTTGGGTCGCTCGCCGTGACCAGATTGGCAACGCCCGTAGGCAAGCCGGCCTGCTCAAGAATCTTGAAGACGGCGATGGCGCAGAGCGGTGTGCTCTCGGCGGGCTTCAGTACTACGGTGCAGCCTGCTGCTAATGCGGGCCCGAGCTTACGGGTCAACATGGAGATCGGGTAGTTCCATGGTGTGACCGCAGCTACCACTCCCACGGCTTGCTTTTGCACCAGAAAGCGTTGGTCTGATCGCGCTGACGGAA
>CAXEVD010000544.1:0-1689 GCA_963999395.1 uncultured Halieaceae bacterium | reverse complement strand
TCGCCTCACGACTGAGGCGTTCGGCTGCTCAAAAGGCTGTTTGAGCGACCTCACTGCTCCCGCTGCTTCGCCACCCACTCGAAATGTCGTGCTAGGGTTTCGTCCCCCGTCAGTGCCTCGAGAGTATTCAATTGCCGAGCTAGAGTCATTTCATCGTATTCCCGATGAATGCCACGATGGCATAATCGGCAGACGAGCACGCCTTCTTGTAAATCAGCCTTGTTAAAGTGCCGCTTGAAATGCGCCCGGCGGTGCACTTTTTTGGGTATGAGGTGGTGGAAGGTGAGCGGCACCCTGCGATGACAGCAAGCGCAGGGCTCCGACATGGTTAAGGGTCAGCTCTGTGCAGCGGGGAGTGCTGCCTCGATGGCTGCGCGCATCTCTTCACTGTCGGGTTTTACGCCGCGGAAGACTGGGTTGGCATCGGAGCCGCGAACCGCTGACGTGGCGATCACAGGAAAGGTCATGTCGTACTTCTCAAAGCAGACCTCGGCGGCGTCTCCTTCATCGTTGTCTTCTTGAAAAAATCGTCGCTGGAGAATCCCAGTACGACCAGACCGTTGCCTGCGTATGTCTGGTGAACTTTCTCCAGACTCTCAAACTGGGAGGTATAGCCGCAGTAGCTGGCGGTGTTCACGATCAAAAGCGCCTTGCCTTCGTAGGCTTCACAGAATTGGACCTCTTGGGTTGATGCCAGCTTGCGCATGGAGTGGTTCAGAAAATCCGGACAAGAGGCGAACACCGTGGTGCTGAAAAGCGCTGACAGCGCGGCCAGGGTCAATAAAACGTGCGTCATAAGGCTGTATTCCTGCGGATGTTCGCTATATACGCGAGGCCCCGATTGCCAGATGCCTGCCAGCTAAGACCCGGGAGCCTGGTTCACCGCAGATTCGACGAAGGCTGCCACGGTTTCCCGGGTCCAGTCAGGCCGGCAGGGGTGCGCGGCAACGTGAGTGCCCCATTCTTCCTTGCCATCGAGGCAGGGTTCTTCAACCGAAATGGCGGGCACCCTGGCAAGGGTGACGGAGGGGTTGGTATTCGCGAGCTCGGCGGCAAAGGGTGATCTCGTGACCGGGTCATCCCAGTCCTGCATCAGGAGGATGGGTAAGTCCAAGGTCTTGGCCATTGCCAGTGGACTGGTTTCACCGTGAGGCAGACCGTACCGGTGAATCGCCGCTCTCGCGGCGATTGAGAACAGTAGCGGAGGAAAACCAGTTTCAACCTCACCAACCTCCATCATGCTGTCCAGGACATCGAGTAACGGGTCAAGCAAAATTATCGCGTCGGCCTCGAGTCCATTCTTCAGTGCGTGGATGACCGTGCTGCCCCCCATCGAGGCGCCGAGGAGAATTCTCGGCCGGTCACTGGGGTGGTGCTGATCCTGCCATTGTGCGGTGGCAACCACATCTGGCCACTCCGCGAGTCCCATGCGCAATGTGCCGTCGGTGACCGGCGAGTTGCCGTGATTGCGAATGTCCATAGTGACCACTGAGATGTTCAGCTCGTGCAGCGTCCGATAGAAATCCAGCGAGCCAATGTACTGCGAGATGCGATTGGAGCCCGCCCCGTGTACAAAAATGAGATCAGCGATGGGCTGGGAGGCGGGTATCCACCAGCCCTCGAGCTGAAGATCGCCGCTCGGTATCGTGATGTCCTGATAATCGAGATTGCGGGGGGCGGGTGTTTGGT
>CAXEVD010000543.1:0-1708 GCA_963999395.1 uncultured Halieaceae bacterium | reverse complement strand
GCCGTTTCGGCACATCACGCGTTGCCTCCAGTATAAAAGTGAAGGGTCCTGGGGTGGCATGACGCAGCAGTCGGTAGGCGGTGTTGTCCACCCGGGCATAGGTGCCCAACTCCGACAAGTCGCGGCACACCAGCGTGAAATTGTGATCTTCGCGCAGGGCACGGATCCGCCGGATGCGCTCCATCGCCTTCTTGTCTCCCAACTGACAGCCCAGCGCATAGGCTGAATCCGTGGGATACACGACCACACCACCGCGTTGAATGATGTCGACCGCCTGCTGTATCAGACGAGCCTGCGGTGTCTCGGGGTGAATAGCAAAAAACTGGCTCACAGTTGTTCCCAGATTCCTGTGCCATCGGGAATCGTCGAGACCTCGACGCCCAGTCCCGCACCGTAGGGTGAGTCACGGTGAAAGTCCGATCCGACAGACACCTTCAAGTCACGCTCCCTGACCAAGCGCCACAGGGTATCTGTATCACCGGGTTTTGGCCGACCGTTAATGACCTCAAGCGCCACGCCGCCGGCGTCGCGAAACGCATCGGTCAGCGCCCGCAGCCGGGTCGCCGTCATTTTGTATTCGAGGGGATGCGCCAATACCGCTAGCCCTCTGGAAGCGGTAATCGTCTCCACGGTGTCATCCAGCGCCGGCCATAACAACGAGATATCACCCGGCTTGCCGCGACCCAGAAACCGCTTGAACGCCATTTCCTCGCTCTCAACGTGCCCCGCCAGCACCATCCAGCGGGCGAAATGGGGGCGACCAATTTGTGCGCCGTCTGCGACCGCCATCGCGCCTGCCAATGCACCCGTCATACCGCTCCGATCTAGTTTGTGCGCGATTTTTTCGGCGCGATCTCGGCGGGCTTTGTCCAGCCCTTCGAGATGACGCGTCATAGCAGGGGCAGCGGGATCAAAACCAAGCCCGACAATGTGGATACCTACCCGACCCCACTGACACGAGAGCTCGACGCCACTGATCAATTCCAGTCCCAATGGCACTGACTGGCAGACGCTCAAATATCCCGCGATCGTGTCGTGATCCGTGATCGCCATACGGCGGACACCCTCGCGGGCGGCACGATCAAGCAAATCACGCGCGCTCAGGGCGCCATCAGAAGCGGCACTATGTGTGTGGAAGTCAATCACGGCAATCTCTACACTGCGCCCGAAGCAGGTAGCAGGCCCGCCGGGCTGAGGAGCAAGCCGGGATTGTCTACCATAGTTGAAGTGATAGCGAGCGCTGCGGCGCGGGATCGAACCCATCCATGAAACAACTGCTGGAATTCCTGCCTCTGGTGCTTTTTTTCGCCGCCTACCAGATGGACGGCGAGATCGTGACCGTTGGCAGCTGGTCACATACCTTCGATGGCATCTTCAGTGCCACCGCAGTGTTGATGGTAAGCAGCATCATAGTCTGGCTGCTCGCCTTAGGCCTGTCGAGGCAGAACGACCGGCGCCTGATGTGGATGGCAATCGCCGTGGTGGTCTTCGGTGCTGCAACCCTGATTCTGAGAGACCAACGGTTCATTCAGTGGAAGCCCACCGTGTTCAATTGGGTGCTGGCGGCGGTGTTCCTCGGCTCCCAATTCGTAGGCGAACGCAATCTGCTCGAGCGCCTGTTGGGCGGTCAGCTGTCCCTGACCCGCCGGATCTGGACGCAACTGAATACGCTGTGGATCGGCAACTTCACCCTCGTCGGGGCGCTGAA
>CAXEVD010000542.1:0-1712 GCA_963999395.1 uncultured Halieaceae bacterium | reverse complement strand
CTGTAATTACCGCTAATGTCGTGAACAAAGCGCGCGCGGCGTGGAGCGGGACCGATGCCGGGATTTCACTGACGACCTGTTTCCAGTTCAAGGGCATCTCAATCGGACAGCGCTTCAAGCAAAACGGGATCGGCGGCGCGCACTGTGGCTTTGCGTCCTGAGCACTGGGGCGTCAAGGTAATGTCGAGGGTGGCCGGCGGCAGCTGCGCCTCAGCGCGCTCGGGCCATTCGATGAGCAGAATGCCCTCTGCAGAGAGGTAATCACCCAGCCCTAAGTATGCCAACTCCTGCGTATCGCCAAGCCGATAAAGATCAAGGTGAAAGACCGGCCCGCCGGGGACCGACTCATAGGGCTCCACCAAGGTGTAGGTCGGGCTCTTCACCGATCCATCATGGCCTCGCCCACGCAAGAACCCACGACTAAAGGTTGTCTTGCCTGCGCCCAGATCACCGCGCAAAAAAATCACCTGCGGGGCCTGTGCCTTGCCTGCCACCAAGCCGCCCAAGGCCAGCGTCGCCGACTCGTCAGACAATTCAAATTCTCGTTGATGGGACAAGGCCTCGATCATCCGCGAAGTGTACCGCGCCGGACCGGGCATCTGTCACAATCCCACCATGACAGACCCCAATGCCGACACAGGTACCCCCTTTAATCCGGCCGATGCTGCGCCACTGGACACGATTCGCCAGTGGGGTCAGGAGCTGGGCTTTCAGGCGCTGGGTTTTACCGGCATTGATCTCGCCCAGCACCGAGACTATCTCGCCAAATGGCTGGAGGCGGGATTCCACGGTGAAATGGCGTGGATGGCCAGCCACGGCAAGAAACGCACGCTCCCGGATGCGCTCGTGCCGGGCACCTGCACCGTCATCACCGCGCGAATGGATTACCTGCCCGCGGGTGAGGACCCCGAGGCCGTCCTGGCATCGTCCGAGAAGGCATACATCTCCCGCTACGCGCTGGGGCGCAACTATCACAAGCTGGTGCGTGGCAGGCTGGCCAAACTGGCTAAGCTCATCGAGGCGCAATTAGGCGGCGGTCAATATCGCGCCTTTGTCGATAGCGCTCCCGTGTTGGAGCGGGCACTCGCCGAGAACGCCGGGCTCGGGTGGATTGGCAAGAACACCATGCTGATAAACGACAAAGCGGGGTCCTGGTTCTTCCTCGGCGAAATCTATACCGATATCCCGTTGCCCCCGGACCCGCCGCAGGACACTGAGCATTGCGGCAGTTGCCGTGCTTGCCTCGATGTCTGTCCCACCAAGGCCTTTACGGCACCCTGGGTGCTCGATGCGCGCAAGTGCATCTCCTACCTGACCATTGAGTTCGACGGCGTGATTCCCGAGTCACTGCGGCCGGCGATGGGCAATCGTATTTATGGTTGCGATGACTGTCAGCTGGTGTGCCCCTGGAACAAGTTTGCCCAGCAAACCGGCGAGCCTGATTTCGCGCCCCGTCATGGTCTCGACGCGATCGACCTGCTGGAGTGCTTCAGTTGGGACGAGTCCACCTTTCTTTCTCGCACTGAAGGCTCAGCGATTCGCCGCATCGGCTTTGAGCAGTGGCGCCGCAATGTCGCCATTGCGCTGGGGAACGCCGAATCCACTGACGCCATCCGCGCCGCACTGCAAGCGGCGCTGGAGGACCCCTCAGAGATGGTGCGCGAACATGTTCGGTGGGCACTGGCGCAACACCACTGACCCATCAATGAGGC
>CAXEVD010000541.1:0-1713 GCA_963999395.1 uncultured Halieaceae bacterium | reverse complement strand
GCGACGAACCGCAGCGACGTGCTGGACCCGGCGCTCACCCGCCCGGGTCGATTCGACCGTCAGGTAGTGGTGGGCCTGCCCGATATTCGCGGGCGGGAGCAGATACTCAAGGTACACATGCGCAAGGTACCGCTGTCTGAGGACGTCGATTCATCCAAGATTGCTCGCGGCACCCCGGGTTTCTCCGGTGCAGATCTGGCCAATCTGGTGAATGAGGCTGCGCTGTTTGCCGCGCGTGGAGGCCTGCGTCTGGTGGGTATGAATCAGTTTGAGTTGGCCAAAGACAAGATCATGATGGGTGCTGAGCGCCGGTCGATGGTGATGTCCGAGGCGGAAAAGCGCAATACGGCTTACCACGAGGCGGGGCATGCCATTGTCGGCCGACTGATGCCTGAGCATGACCCGGTGTACAAAGTGTCGATTATTCCGCGAGGCCGGGCGCTGGGCGTAACCATGTTCCTCCCCGAGGAAGACCGCTACAGCCACAGTCGACGGCATATCATTTCGCAGATCACCAGCCTTTTTGGTGGCCGCGTTGCCGAGGAAATGACACTGGGCAAGGACGGCATCACCACCGGTGCGTCCAATGACATCCAACGCGCGACCGAGGTGGCGCGAAATATGGTCACCAAGTGGGGCCTGTCCGAGAGCATGGGGCCCCTGATGTATGACGAGGGCGGTGAAGAAGTCTTTCTTGGCCGCAGCGCAGCGCAACCCTCCAAGGCGATGTCGGATGAGACGGCGCTTGCGATTGATCGGGAGGTGCGCAACATCATTGACGAGTGCTACGACAAGGCACACCAGCTGCTCGAGGACAATCGCGACAAGCTCGACATGATGGCTGATGCCCTGATGCAGTACGAGACGATCGACTCCGAGCAGATCGACGACATCATGGAAGGGAAGGCTCCCCGTCCTCCGTCTAGCTGGTCGGGCGATGACAAAGGCACGCCGCCTCCTGACGAAGGAGAGCCCGAGTCAGCCGGCAACCCGATTGGCGGCGCCGCTACAGAGCACTGATCCGGTCATCACGGTTCGCCGCTAAGCAACCATTTCCCGAGATGGGGAACACCATCGCCTGTGGTGCGCGCACGCTAGACCTGAGTCGTCCGCGCATCATGGGGGTTCTTAACGTCACCCCAGACTCTTTTTCCGATGGCGGACAGCTTTACCGCGATGGACGGGTTGATACCGACGCGCTGCTCACGCGCGCCGAGCAAATGCTGGCCGGGGGTGCTGACATTCTGGATGTTGGTGGAGAATCGACGCGTCCGGGCGCCGCTGCGGTCAGCGAGGCCGAGGAGTTGGACCGGGTCGTCACTGCGGTGGAGGCCCTCGCCCGGCACTGCGACACAATCATTTCAGTGGATACCAGCACCCCCAGCGTGATGAGGGAGTCCGCAAGCTGCGGGGCGGGCCTCCTGAATGATGTGCGCGGCTTCCAACGCCCACAGTCGCTCCAAGCTGCGGCAGATACCGGTCTGGCGCTCTGCGTGATGCATATGCAGGGGGAGCCGGACACGATGCAAACAGCACCCACCTATAGCGATGTGGTGCAGGACATTGCTGAGTTCTTAAGCCTGCGTCTGGCGGATGTGACTGGTGCTGGCATCAATCTTGATCGGGTGATTATTGATCCGGGTTTTGGTTTTGGCAAAACGGCTGAACAAAACTTTGAGCTGCTCGCGCGGCTCGAGGTCTTATGCAATCAGG
>CAXEVD010000540.1:0-1719 GCA_963999395.1 uncultured Halieaceae bacterium | reverse complement strand
TCAAGGCGGCGACGATGCTGTCGAACGGCACCTGCTCGCCGACCTCGCCTGCTCGGTGATCGACGCCAGCACCCATCCACCCGCTTCGGATTGCGTGGCAAAAAAAGGCGCGTCCGGCGGCGCCATGATTGCCTTAACCGACAGTGGCAGTGCGAGACTTCAGGGCATTATTTCGGCGGGAGACGGCGAGACAGTGAGCTACTTTTATCCCGCCCCGTTACTCATCCGTCGATTGGACAGGCCGCATTGACTCCCCGCGCGTCTGTCGCGCAGGTGGTGGTCCGCCAATGTGCTGTTCGCCTCGTCTGGCAGCCAGCTCCACTTGCTTCTGCCGTTCCTGAAAACGCGCCTGCCTGGAGGCCGTGAGATCACCATAGCAACGGGGACACGAAACCCCTTTTTCGTAGTGTTCGGATGCCTTGTCTGCCTCAGTGATGGGGTGGCGGCAGGCATAACATTGGTCAAAACTGCCTTTTTCAAGCCGGTGATTCACCGCAACGCGAGAATCAAAAACGAAGCACTCGCCCTCCCACCGCGATTCTGACTCGGGGATGTCTTCGAGGTACTTCAAAATACCACCCTGCAAATGCCAGACATCTTCAAATCCTTGGGATACCAAATAGGAGGTCGATTTTTCGCAGCGGATACCTCCGGTGCAAAACATGGCCACTTTGGTATGACGCGCGGGGTCGAGATTGCTCTGTACCCACTCAGGAAAATCGCGAAAGCTCTGCGTGCCCGGATTGACCGCGCCCCGAAAGCTGCCGATGGCCACCTCGTAATCGTTACGGGTATCAATAACCAAGCACTCGGGGTCATCGATCAACGCATTCCACTCCGAGGGCGTGGCGTAACGGCCAACGCAGGCGGTCGGATCAACGTCCTCGACGCCCATCGTGACGATCTCCCGCTTCAGCTTCACTTTCATTCGATGAAACGGTGTCGCAACGTGATAGGACTCCTTCCAGTCGAGCGCATGAAGGCGCGGATCCTGCCGCAACCAGGCAATGACGGTGTCGATCCCCGCCCGGCTTCCCGCAATGGTCCCATTGATGCCTTCCCGTGCGAGCAGCAGTGTGCCTCTGACTCCTGCCTCCAAGCACACTGCCAGCAGTGGCGGCTTCAGATCGGCAAAGTTATCGAGCGCCACAAAGCGATAGAGCGCTGCAACGACCTGATCAGACTCCTGCGACATTACTTGCCGGTACCGCCACGACAGTCGGGTGAATCTGGTGCGGCCAGCGTCTCCTCCCACTCTTCCGCGGTATAGGTATGGAGCGCCAGCGCATGAACTGGCCCCGCAAGCCACTCGGCGAGCACACCGTAGACGCGCTGGTGGCGTTTGACGCTGCGCTCACCAGCGAACTCCTCTGTCACCAGCACTACTTTAAAATGGGTCTCGGAGTCAGGCGGGACACTGTGGCGGAAACTCTCATTTTCCACAGTGAGCTCACGTGGCTGGAACGCAGCCTCGAGCGCTGCTGTGATATCAGACTGGACTGTCATACGCGTGTCCGCTTATCCGGGCATGCTATTTTACGTTGAAATAGCGATTAAATGCTTTGGATCCACACCGCCCCATGAACGCTGACACTCACCGCGATCAGGATCACCCGCCGCCACCTCTTTGGCGGCATGGGCTGGCCATGCTCTATGACACGCTGCTGATCGGTGCACTCATATTAGCCACCACCTTGATCTGCCTTCTACTACTCCATC
>CAXEVD010000539.1:0-1721 GCA_963999395.1 uncultured Halieaceae bacterium | reverse complement strand
CGGATAATGCCCCAGCCTGTCCTGCAGCCCGACCTCCGCCAGAAATCGCTCGGCAATACTGCCTGCCTCATCAATGCCTGCCAGTTCGAGCGGGAGCATGACGTTCTCCTTAGCGGTCAGCGCGGGGAGCAATTGGAAGTTCTGAAAAACGAAGCCCACTTTCTCAGCGCGCATCCGGGCACGTGCGTCCTCATCCAACGCGCTGAGATTCACTCCGTCGAGCCGTACCTCCCCCGCGGAAGCCACGTCCATGCCCGCGAGCAGTCCCAGCAAGGTAGACTTACCGGAACCGGAAGCACCGACAATCGCGGCGGATGTACCGGCTACAATCTCCAGATCAACACCGCGCAATATGGTGAGATCACCATCGGCGGTGTGAACCGTTTTAAGGAGCTGGCTAACTTTGATCATACTGCGTGTCCTCGCACGACGCTTACGAGTCACGGCTTGGCTCGGATTGCTGATGCTTGTTCTCGCAAGCGACCTCGCCGCACAGCCAAGCCGGCCCATCCTGGTGCTCGGCGACAGCATCAGCGCTGCCTACGGACTCTCTTTGGAACAGGGCTGGGTGGCGTTACTGGAATCGCGATTAGAGAACGAGGACCGGCCGTACCACACCGTGAATGCCAGTATATCAGGGGACACCTCTGCGGGCGGCTTGCGCAGGTTACCCGCGCTGCTCGAGACCCACGAACCTCGCATTGTGGTCATTGAACTGGGTGGCAATGACGGGCTGCGAGGCTATCCCCTGGGGCAACTGAGGGAAAACCTTATTGCCATGATCGAACTGAGCGAGGCCGCCGGCGCCACGGCGCTGGTGGTGCCGATGGAGATCCCACCAAACCTGGGCAAGTTCTACACCGATGCTTTTCGCGCCACATTCACCCAGGCCGCTGAACACACCGGCGCCGCGTTAGCAGACTTTCCGCTAGCTTCGGTCGCGCTGGAGCCCGAACTCATGCAAGCCGACGGTATTCATCCGACCGCGGCGGCGCAGCCGCGGATACTCAATGCGGTGTGGTCAAGCCTGGAGGGCCTGCTTTGATCATGAAGACCAACCCGCTGAGCGAACACCCAGAGCCGGGTCAAAGCGCGCTGCAACGTAGGCTGGATATCATTATTTTCGGCACCGGGACCCTCGCGGGCCGCCGTTTTGACATGATGCTGATTGCGGCCATTATGCTCAGCGTTACCGTGGTCGTACTGGGTTCGGCACCGGAGCTGGACGCGGCAGTCGGTGCCGGCTTCTGGTATGCCGAACTCTGCTTCACCGGCCTGTTTACCCTCGAGTACGTCACACGCGTCTGGTGTACGCACAATCGACCGGCCTATGTCCTGAGCTTTTGGGGTGTCGTCGACCTGCTGGCGATTGTGCCCACCTACATCGCTTTTTTGTTTCCGGAGGCGGCGCCTCTGGTGGTCATCCGTCTATTCAGAGTGCTCAGGGTTTTCCGGGTTTTCCGGCTGGTGAAACTGTTTTCAGAGCTCAATGAAATTCTCGCCGTGCTGCGCAACACCTCCAGATCGATTTTTGTTTTTTTGGTGATGGTGATGGTGGTCGTCGTGGTCTTTGCCTGCATCATTTATGTCATCGAAGGTCCAGCGCACGGATTCACCAGCATTCCCCTGAGTATCTACTGGGCAGTCGTCACCATTACCACCGTCGGCTACGGTGATTTAGTGCCTCAGACGGCAGCTGGGCGATTCGTGGCAGGGTTCGG
>CAXEVD010000538.1:0-1724 GCA_963999395.1 uncultured Halieaceae bacterium | reverse complement strand
TAGTGCGGATGGCGGCACAGGAGCCGCCCCTCAGGGCTTGATGGACAACATGGGGCTGCCCGTGGCATCCAGCCTGCCGCTGGTTGACGAAAAATTGACTTCCGCCGGTCTGCGAGAGCGCATCAAATTGATCGCCTCGGGGAAAATGATCAATCCTTCGGGAGTGGCTGCGGCACTATGTCTGGGTGCCGACGTGGTCTGCTCAGCGAGGGGCTTTATGTTCTCTCTCGGATGCATACAAGCCCTGCAATGCAATGAGAATACCTGTCCCACGGGCATCACTACCCATGATCCTAAACTGCAAAAAGGCTTGGACCCCACCGTCAAAGCCGATCGGGTCGCCAACTACGCGATCTCGATGCAAGAAGAGGTTGAGCTCATCGCGCACAGCTGCGGCGAACTGGACCCTCAAGCATTGTCACGGCAGCACGCCTTTGTCATCAACGACCAGGGTCAGCCTTCACCTTTAGCTACGCATTTGTCACCGTGAAACCCGTCAGCTCTTCACCACAGCTACGGCGGATATCCCTGGCGCACTGACGGCTTGAGTAGGGTCAAGTGACTTTTCACAGAAACTTTGCCGTGCGCGGGAAGCGAATCATCACCGGGTGTATTACGCTCCCTGCCAACTTCCCCTGAACCCTCCCGATGCAAACAAAGTCTTTCACAGCACTTGCCAGAGCCCTGTTGCTGATAACGGGTTGCCTATGCGGCGCCTCGGCATCGGGGGCCGACTTTGACCTCGAGTTAGCGGCGGGCTACGCCTGGGATGACAACGTCGGCCTCGACGAACTGGAACGCGCGACGGGTGAGTCCGATGAGGTCACCACGCTGGAGATTCAGGGATCAGCCCTGTTCAGCTATCAGGATCGCGCGTCGCTGCGTGTTTCAGCCGGATTGGTTGATGACAGTTACCAAGAGTTCTCGCAGGTCGATCGACGCACCGAATCACTCGGGGTGAATCTGGAGGCGCAGCTGGGGAAAGCCACCGTGGGCATCAACTGGTTCGATGTTTCCGCCGACCTCGATGATGCAGAGTTCCTGACCTACGAGCGAATCTCTCCCTACCTGGCGGGCTTTTTGAGCAAACAGTGGTTCCTGCGCGGCGAATACGTCTATGGCGAAAAGGAAATCGCCAAACGCCCAGGCCGGGAAGCAAAGAGTCACACAGTGGCTGTCGACAGCTACTATTTTCTTCAGGGCTTAAAGCGCTATGCGGTGGTGGGTTACGCCTTCCGCGTCGACAACGCGCGCGCCAATCGCTACGACTACGACTCACATGCGATCAAAGCACGTTACGTGCATCGCGAGAACCTGGGGCGCCTCCCTCTGGGGCTTGAGATCGAAGGTAAATATGAGGATCGACAGTACAAGGCACCTGACCCGATGATCGGTACCGAACGCGAGGATACCCGCTGGCGTTTCTCGGTGGAGCTACGGCTCTCATTCACCGACTACGCATCATGGGCGGTGATCATCAAGAACTCCGATTACGACTCGACTCTGCCCACCGCAAGTTACAGTGACCTCGTGGTGGGCACTGAAATTCGACTGTCTTTTTAAGTTGCGACCAAGCGGGTAAGCAAGGAATCAGTCGGCTCGGGGCAGTGCTGCCGGTTTAGCGCTACTGAAACTGCAATTGCCCGTGACCGTAGATTTGGTCGCGTCCCGGGGCGCCCACATCAAGGGCACTGGCATACAGCGCGTCCAGCATGACGGCGGGC
>CAXEVD010000537.1:0-1729 GCA_963999395.1 uncultured Halieaceae bacterium | reverse complement strand
ATTTGGATAAAACTATATTAAGACCAAATAATTTAAATTATCCAAATAGCAGGTTATTATTTTTAAATACTTTAAAATAATTATCTAATTATTTTATCAATTCTATCAGCATAATAACTTACTATAGCGTTGGCACCAGCTCTCTTAAAAGCAACCAAGCTTTCATATATGGCATCTTTATTTATTAATTTTTTCGCTATAGCTGTCTCAATTAAACTATATTCTCCTGATACTTGATAGGCAAAAACTGGTAATTTAAATTTTTCTTTAATAGACTTTATAATATCCAGGTAGGGCATACCCGGCTTGACCATGACCATGTCGGCGCCCTCGGCGAGGTCGGCGGCGACTTCATGCAGCGCCTCAGGCAATGCTGCTAGCCGCGGCAACCAGCGGTGCCCGATTGCGTTACTGGCAACCGGCAGCGTAAAAGGCAACGCCGCTGGGGGGACGTACTCGCCAACACCGCCAGATTCTGCCCGGCGCAGACTCTCGTCGAAAGCAGCGAGGTTGGCTGTCGCCCCTCTTCCGCTTGAGAGCAGATCGCGAAAGCAGTGCGGCTCAAACGGGAGCGCGCGACTCCCGGCGATCGCACCCAGCAGCGCCGCTGAAATAACGGTTCCGTGTCGCTGGACAATTTCAGACATATCGAAATGCACGAACGCTTTCGCATAGCGCTCACCCATCTCGAGAATCAAATCTCTGTCTACAGACCCATCACCTGCTGCGCTTTTTTCTGTGATGCCAAAAACGCGATGGTCTGAAGCAATCAACACGCTTTTGTCCGGGGAAATAAAACCCCGACTGATCATTCGTCCTGCTTCAGCGACTTCAGAAGCAACTGCTACGTCGATATCGCCTTGCGCAGGAAACAGCGACATTACCGGGGGACGCTTGCTGTCTTGTCGCGGCATGAATTCTAGGTAGTAAATCGTAGCGCCTGTGCGCTGCGCCACTCCTGCAAGCGAAGTGCTTTGACACCACCAGCCACTGCGCTCCGCCGCCGAGATCAACCAATTAGTCAGCACGCCGCCACCCTCACCACCGAGTGCGGCGATTACCAAGTTGATGGTCCCATTCTCAGGGGCCATCAGAACTGCCTTTGAGCGATGCGCTTGCGGTCACGCGCCCGCCACCACTCGCGAATCCGAACGCGAGTCGTGTTTAACCATCGGTCCCATAAGTTAGGATTGTGGATGAGATCCACTTTTGAGAACGATGGGCAAAGCACCGCCGAGTGCGCGTTGGTGCCGCACACTCCGCAGCCGACACAACTGTTATCTACATAAGACACAGGATCCGAACGCAGCGGGTCTGGATTCTCCCGGATGGTCAAAGACGGACACCCTGACAGCCGAATACAGCCGTGATCGCCAGTACACGTCTCCGGGTCGATATAAAAGCGGGCGCGCTTCACGCGCCGGCCTTCAGAAACTGCCTGTCGGATCAAAGGCTTGACCCGGCGCTGACGATTTAGCATGCATTCGCCTTCCCCCACCACCACCTTGAGCCCAGGAGCATCGGTCGTCAGGGCCGACCGCAGGGTCTCCTTCATGGCGGCAATATTGTAGGTGCTCACCGTCCGAATCCATTTCACCCCGGCACCGCGACAGGCATCCTCGATAGTCTGCCAGCTGTCACGTTTAGGTTGACTGGCATCCAGGGTAGTGGCGATGAGATTGGGCTCTACCAATGATGGAATATCCTGCCCACCGGTAGCAGCCGAGTA
>CAXEVD010000536.1:0-1730 GCA_963999395.1 uncultured Halieaceae bacterium | reverse complement strand
CCGGGACCCCGGACGCCGCGCCAACGAAGTCGAGCATCCGGTTGAATTGCGGCGCGCTTTCTATATTGCGAGCACTGAAACCACCAACGCGCAGTTCCGCCAGTACGAGGCCACCCATGACTCGGGCCTGATCGAGAGCTACTCCCTCGACCGCGACCACCAGCCGGTCGCGGGCATCAGTTGGCAGCAAGCGGCCAGCTTCTGTAACTGGCTGAGCCGGCTCGAGGGCCTGCCGCCTTTTTATCGCGAGAATCAGGGCATCATCATCGGCTTCAACCCCAGCAGCACCGGCTACCGCTTGCCGAGTGAGGCGGAGTGGGCCTTTGCTGCCCGGGTAGACGGCGATGCCCTGCGACGATTTGCCTGGGGTGTTAACTTCCCCCCCAGCGCCGTCGTGACCAACGTGGCCGACAACACCTCAGCACTCGTCACCGGGCGCATTCTCAATGGCTATACGGACCAATTCGTAGTCTCGGCGCCGGTGGGCAGCTTCCCCGCGAACCATCGCGGACTGCACGATATGGGTGGTAATGTTGCCGAATGGGTACACGACGGTTACGCCATCCCCTCCCCCAATGCCGAGCTTGCGATCGATCCCTTGGGCGCGCAACGCGGCGACAACTACACCATTCGCGGCGGCAGTTGGGCACTCAGTCGTTTGTCCGAGCTGCGACTGACCTTCAGGGACTATGGAGAGCGCGGGCGTGACGACCTCGGCTTCAGGATTGCGCGCTATGCGGAATAAGGTACCTGCACCCTTAACGAGCGTCACAGCAATGGCTGCCCTGCACAGTGCGTTGCTGATTACCCCTGTCCTCGCACAGGAGGCCGCCGAATCCGAGCAGGCAGTGACGGTACCGGAGAGCGAAACCACCAATGAATCCATTGGCGAGCAGGCGGACGCGCCGGCCGCCGTCGACTCAGGTGCCGTGCTCGACTATGAACCCACCGAATCCATCTCAGAAGACCTCTCCGTGTCCTTTCCCGTGGATATCTGAGCCCGACAGGAGCCCACTATGAAGCTGCGTTTACCCTCAGAGTTCCTCTATCAGGTGTTTGCCCTGCTGTTCGCCGTGATTCTGGTGCACGCCGCCTACGTTGGTGTCATCCGCCCGAGTGCAGACTCGCAGCTTGCGGTTCAGGCAGCGCAACAGGCGGCGGGGGAAGCCCCGACCGGCAACCGTTCGCTGGCGATCGTGATCAAGGATTACGAGCAGGAGGCCTGCTTTATTATGATGCTCTGGGCGCTGGCGATCATGGGTCTTAAAGCCTCCCGCACCCGCTCTGAAGCGCAAATGCTCGATCGCGAGCTGATTGCCATTCCTGAAGGCACCACTATTCTGCCCCGGGACGCCAGGGAGCAGTCACGATCGCTGGAGGCGCTGCCTGCTGAAGAGCAGGACTACCTGCTGCCCCGGGCGCTCGGGAATGCGCTGAGTCGCTTCACCACCACCGGCAGTATTCCAGCGGTATCGGATGCCGTGCGCGAGCAATGCGATATCGAGGCCGACCGGCTCGACTCGGAGCTCTCCATGGTGCGCTACATCTCCTGGGCGATTCCGTCGATTGGCTTTATCGGCACCGTGCGCGGTATTGGCGACGCACTGGGCCAGGCCTACAAAGCCGTAGAGGGCGACATCTCGGGCGTGACCGTGAGTCTGGGCGTGGCGTTCAACAGCACCTTCGTGGCGCTGGTGCTGTCGATCATCATTATGTTTGCGCTACATCAG
>CAXEVD010000535.1:0-1742 GCA_963999395.1 uncultured Halieaceae bacterium | reverse complement strand
TGTTGATTAACCTGGTCCCGGCGGGCGTGGCGGGCGCAGGGCTGCCTGTCGTGCTGCGTAAACTAAACGTTGACCCTGCGTTGGCGGGTGGCGTATTGGTTACCACCGTGACCGACATAATGGGTTTTCTGGCTTTCCTTGGACGCGCCACCGCGTTTTATGCGTGATGGCAACAGATCATGACCGACTCAGATACCGGCGAGACACATGACCTGCGTCCCAGCAAGAGTGAGCGCAAGCGTCAGATGCTGGCGCTTCAGGAAATGGGCGAGCGGCTAGTTTCACTGTCGCGCTCGGACCTCGATCGCATCAACATTCCGGATGAGCGGCTCAAAGAAGCGGTAGAGACCGCGCGCGGCATCACCGCCCGCGGCGGTCTTAAACGGCAGCTTCAGTTTATCGGCAAACTGATGCGTTCAACGGATACGGCGCCGATTAAAAAGGGTCTGGTTATGCTGGATCAGCAACATGCTACATCCACTGCAGGTTTTCGTCGCATCGAGGCGGCTCGGGATCGCTTGCGGAATGAGGGCGACGCGGCACTTGGGGCTATCCTCGCCATCTGGCCCGCAGCTGAAGCGTCTCTGTTGCGCCAATGGATTCGCCAACACCCCAAAGAAATCCAGCGCGGCAATGAGAAAGCACACGCGAGAAAGCTGTTTCGCTATCTGTCAGAGCTTGATGCCATGGCGTCAGTCGGCGATTGATCTTCGGCCGCCTGATCGTCGACCTCGGGCAGCCGGGACGTCGCATCAAACACGCGCTCAAACGCCACCTCTGGGTTATCAAGATCGCCGCTCACAGCATAAACACCACTGGATAACTGATTAACCTGATCCTCAAAAACTTTACTGATTAAATAAGTGCCCGCAGCCACGGGCAATCCCCCGGCAAGTGCTGCCACCCAGGGAATGTTTTCGACCAGCGGCAGCGTCACCACCAATTCACCGTCCAGCGTCTCGGTGACAAGATCGATATCGCTACTGAAACTGAAGTATCCCCCGGACCCCTCGATAGAAAAGTCGGGGATGCGCAGGTCGCCCTGCGAAAAATTGAAGCTGCCCCCTGCGCTATCGAAGGTCACGCCCGGATCAAATAGCTGATTCATGTTGGCGCGGCGAAACAAACCCGACAGATTCAGCAAACTCAGCAACCGCAACGCCCCGGTCACCTCCGCATTGGCCGCAACGAAGGATCCAGCCTCCATCTCCAGTGCCATATCACCGCTCATCGCGGTCAACTCAAAATCGGCGGGACTGCCCGGCCATTGCCAATCAGCATCCAACCTGCCGCGCTCGGTTTCCACCAGCGGGGCGACACCGATCAAGGCGAGGGAGGTGGCTATATCTCGTAGCTCTGCGGCCAGTGACAGCGTAGTCGACTCCCCCTTCTCGCCGGACTGCCAGACTATCCTTGTTTTGGGTAGCCAATTGATGCCCAGAAAATTGCCGGTCACCTCTCTGAACTGCCAACCCTCGCCCGCCACATAGTCGATTGTCAGATCCAGATCACCCAACTCGGTATCAGCCCGATGGATACCTTCAACCGACACATGCAGTTGTCGCATCCAGCCGCCCAATGCGCCTTCAGCGTCGGGCGGCGCAGCGCGCTCAGCCCACTGCTCGCTCACCTGTGGCAAGCCCTGGAGGTCCAGATATTCAATGCGCAACTCCCGCTCCAGACTGGTCTGCAAGGCCGCTGCCGAGTCCGATACCGGCGCACTGGTGAACTGTTGAAATTGC
>CAXEVD010000534.1:0-1746 GCA_963999395.1 uncultured Halieaceae bacterium | reverse complement strand
TCTTCTTCAAGACTCCGGGGAAAACACCTATCAGGCTAATCGCTCTTTGGGACTGCCCGACGACTCGCGAGATTTTTCAGATGCATCGGTGCTACTCAAATACTTTGGGCGTGGCCGCAAACTGCGGCTGTTAACCAATAACCCGAAAAAGCAGGAGGACCTGACGGCATTGGGCGTGCCCCATATCGAACGGGTTAAACATGTTGTTGGCGTGGATGACCACAATCTGCAGTATCTGCGAGCCAAACGGGACTGGGGACACAAACTCGGTGAGGAGGATCTCTCCACCGAGCGTTAGCCTGACAGCGACCTGAGGGTGCGGGTCATGAGCCTCAGCTTGGGAGGGCTGGTTTCAATACCTTCCCTATACGACCTCTAATTCAACCCTCGGCCTGCGATCTCTAATTCAGCCATTCTGGCAAAGGCTCACGCCCCAGCGGCAGTTCCATGCTGTTGTCGGTCGCCTGATGGGCATGACCCACCATTTCATCGTAAGCACTGCGCTGCCTCAGAAAAAAATCGCAAGTCACCGCTTTACGCAGCATACGTTGCATCTCAACCAGGTTACGGGTCTTGAGGACTTTGCCCTGATGATCAGCAATCAGATGCTCCACACCGTCAATGCGTGCGTGGGCGATGTAGAGGCTTAAGTCGACGGACTCGATGATCACGTCGGTGATGGCCATATTACCCAGATCGCTAACAGATACCTTCATTTCTTTTACCTCGAGTCCTGCCTGTGTTGTCGTCGTCACTGCCAACCCGAGCGACTTGGGTGGGCACTTTGTCACGCCGCTAACAAAAGCTACGATTTGACCTTTTCAGTGGTTTACCGATTTGGCGATCCAGCTCGATTAAGGACGTCAGAATCCGAGCAGTGTTGGCCCCCGCGAAGCGCTTCAGAGACCATGGCACGATGACCGAAACAGCGCAGCACATCACCTTCTCGCAAGCGGGTAAACCGCTGGATGCGCTGCCGCGCTGCAGTGGCGTCTATCGATTTTTCGATACTGATGGCGCGCTGCTCTACGTGGGCAAAAGTGTCGACATTCACAGCCGGGTCACGCAACACCTCAATGAAGGTCGCAAACCTGGCAGGCATCAGCGGCTGATGTCGCAGGTTGCGCGTATCGACTGTCAGCTCACAGCGGGCGAGATCGGCGCACTACTCATTGAGAACGCTGCGATCAAGTCAGAGGTGCCCTTGTTCAATCGACGCCAACGCCAACTGCGACGCCTCTGGACCATCCAACTTCAGGCTGGCACCGACGGGTTCCTCAAACCGGTTGCCATCGACTTTGCGCCTACCGGGGCGCGAGAAACCGACACCTACGGATTGTTTGCAAACAAACACCGCATCGCCACAACCATACAAAACCTCGCCAGGGATCACGCTTTGTGCCTTCGCGTCATGGGTTTGGACAAAGCTAAAGGCGCGTGTTTTCAGCACCAGCTGGGGCGTTGTGACGGCGCCTGCGCGAATCAGGAAAGCCCCGACTCCCACAACGCGCGGCTGCTGGACCAGTTGGATCGGCAGCGCATCGCCGCCTGGCCTTTCGATGGACCACTGCTGCTGAAGGAGCAAACAATTCATCCCCTCGAGCACCAACCCGCTCGGCAATTTCATCTGGTGGATCAGTGGGCATGGCATGGTTGCTTTGAGTCGCAAGAGGACGCGAAAAGCGCATTCAGTTATTCTACAACCACCCCCTTCGACCGGGACGCTTACCGCCTGCTTTACAGTGC
>CAXEVD010000533.1:0-1754 GCA_963999395.1 uncultured Halieaceae bacterium | reverse complement strand
AATCGCGGCTCCCGAGGAGCAGGTCGAGGCGATTGTTGAAGCCATTATTGCGTCGGCCAGTACCGGCAAGATTGGCGATGGCAAGATCTTCGTCGCACCGCTTGAGCAGGTGGTGCGTATCCGCACCGGCGAAACCGGTGTGGAAGCAATCTGACGCGGCTAGACCAATCCTTCATGGCCCGATAGCCGTTCGATAGCGGCCGGCAACTCTGAAAGTTCCTGTACTACCCCGGATGCGATTTCACTCGCGCCGCCATGCGGGGTAAACCAAATGGCTTTTGCGCCTGCCGAGATGGCACCCGATACGTCATTGTCGTGACAGTCGCCAATGTGAATGACTTCACCGGCTGACACCCCTGCCGCTTCAAAGGCGCGATGGAACAGCGCCGGATCAGGTTTGCTGACGCCGAATTCCTCGGCGCGCCAGGCATAATCAAAGCATGAGCCAATCTCGGTTTTTCGCACATCGGCATTGCCGTTAGTCAGGGCGCCCAGTTGGAACTGACGCCCCAGCGTATTCAGCACGGACTGCGCATTGGCATATACAACGACCTGATGGCGTTGTGAGAGAAAGGCGGCGAAGGCCTCCCTCGCCGCTGATTCGGCTTCGCCGTCGGGTACGTCGTGGTGTTGCAGGAGTCGCTCAATAAAAGACTGCCGAAACAGGCTGATGTGGTGCATCAGCTCCGGCCTCTCTTCGAGGAGGCTACGGCGGAGGTCTGCGATCTGCTCCCGGGGGGGGGCCGCCAGCGCGAGCGAGGGGAACCGAGCCTTGAGATAGGACCACTGTGCTGCTTCAGCGGCTTCCAGCGCCGGCCGCACGTCCCATAGGGTGTCATCGAGATCAAAGGTAATGAGCTTGATGATCGAACTCATAAGGGGTCACTGAACGACATTGTTTGCTCTCGGTTGAGGCAGCCAGGGTGCTCCGTGTTCACCCGCTGGTCGGCAGTTGCCCAATGACTTCCGCCAGATATTCGAGGAACAGGGTGCCGTGCTCGGCGTGATAGCGTTGTGTATCGTGCGACCCGACCCCCAACACACCGATGTCATCTTCGCCTGAGCGGATCGCTACCAGCGCCGCAGACCCTTCGGTTGCGGCAGTGCCAAAAAGAGTCTGCATCTCCTGAGGCCGCAGCACGCCGGAGAAGCCGCCACCTTGGCGGATCAATTTGCTGGCCAGCAGCGCTTCTTCGGCGCCGTCGGACGCCCCATCCATCCAGACCAACGCGCCCATCTCGGCCTGGAAAGTCCTGGTGACCTGATCGCGCCAGATCCTGGTGAGATCGGCGCGGTTTTCCCCGGCCAGGAGGGCGAGAATGGTATTACGGGTGGCGTCGAGCAGCCGATCATTTTCTCTGCCGATATCGGAGAGCTCAGCCAGCTTCTGCCGCGAGGCGATATTGCGCTCCCGCAGCACGCTGACCTGTCTCTCGACTAGAGAGACCGCACCTTCTCCCCCGTGTGGCAGATTGAGGACCGCCAGCAAGCCGGGTCGATCCTGCAAGAAATTGGGATGTGCTCTGAGGAAGGCTTCTACGTCTTTGGGGTCCAGTGTGTCGGGCATGTTTCTCGCTCTGGCTCGGTTGTTGTGATAGTGGCTTTACTGCGCCGGTGGCGGCGTAATAATTGCCTGGGCAAACCCCTGATAGGCGCCCCATATTTCTTGCGCAACGGTATCCGGAAACAGATGGAACGCGCCCTGCTCCAACGCCGCCACGACGCCTTCCGCTACGCTACTGGCCGGATCACCG
>CAXEVD010000532.1:0-1756 GCA_963999395.1 uncultured Halieaceae bacterium | reverse complement strand
GCAGATGCCATTCGCGCGGCGGCCCGGGCCGCGGGCTGCACAGAGCGCCAACGCATCACAATCTCTGGAAAAGACGATTGGTTGGAGCTCGGCCACGCCGCCGGATCACTGTCGCTGTTTGCCGATCGAAAATTAATTGAAGTGCAACTGCCCAGCGGCAAACCCGGCACCGAGGGCAGCAAGGCGATACAGGAGTATCTGGCGGGGGATCAGGAAGATGTGCTGCTCATCGTCAGCGGGCGCATCGACAAGCAGTCCCAGAAGAGCAAATGGTACGTCGCGCTGCATCAGGCGGGGGTCGTGCTACCGGTATGGCCAATCTCTCCGGCCGAGTTACCCGGTTGGATTGCTGCCCGTATGAAAACCGCTGGACTCACTGCAGAGAACGACGCCGTGACGCTGCTGGCCGAACGACTGGAGGGCAACCTGCTTGCAGCCTCGCAGGAAATCGAAAAGTTGCGGTTGCTGCATGGCGAGCAAACCATCACCGCCGAGTTGGTGGCAGATACCGTATCCGATAACGCCCGCTACGACGCTTTCCGGTTGGTCGACGTTGCCCTGTCAGGGGACAGCCGGGGCGCCGTGCGGACATTGCGCGGACTGCGGGCCGAGTCCATTCAGCCCCTCGTGTTGTTGTGGGCCCTCTCGCGGGAGGTCCGGCTACTTGCCGAATTAAAGCGGGAAATTGCGGGGGGCACACCCGTGAATGCGGCACTGACTCAGCGGGGAGTTTGGCGCAATCGACAGGCGCTGGTGCGCTCGGCGATGAACCGGCTGGGCGGTCGGGATCTCGCAGAGATGCAGGCACTCAGCTTTCACGCGGATGGCGCCAGCAAGGGTTTTATGCAGGGAGAGCCCTGGAGTTTATTGGAGCGTCTGGTTGTGGTGATGGCTCAGGGATTACCGCCTGCCAGTAAACGCGAGCGGCGCGCGTAGAGACTGATCACCAAAACAATCCCCGCGCCTCCCGTCCAGACAGCGACGCGACTGAAGCCAAATCCATCCACCCCCGCACCGAGCAAGGCAGCGCCCAACGCAGGCGCGCCCATAGCCAGCATGGTCCAAACACTCATCACGCGACCACGGTATTCGGCATTGGCGGTCAACTGTATGAGCGTTTGCGAGCCGGTACCCGCCACGGTGGTCACGATACTGAGTATCGATACCCATAGCGCCAGCCCGAGCAGCCCCGCAAACCACTGCAAACTGATGAGTGCGAGGCCCGCCAGCGCGATCGCGGCGCATACCAGCATCATCAGGCGCGCCAGATCAGCCGCCTGACGGCTCACCAGCAACCCCCCCAGTACTGAACCCAAACCCGCCATGGCGACCAGTACCGCAAGCTCTGCGGATCCGCCCTGCAACACCTGCCCCGACAGGGCAGGCAGCAACTCGATTATGGTGCGGCCCAATAGACCATTAAGCGCCGTGAGCGCGAGTAACAGTCTGAGGTCGGATCGGCCCAACAAATGGCGAAAACCTGCGACCAACTGGTCCACGAAAGAAGTCGAGTGCGCCGCAGGGGCATCTCGCTCAATTGTCAGTCGGGACAGCCCCCAAAAAGACACCATAAACATCATCATGGCGGTCACCCACGCGGCGCTGACGTTCACCTGCGCAACCAGGGCCGCCCCCAGAGCGGGACCCACCATGCGGGCAATATTGAAAGACATGGCGGAATACCCCACCGCGCTGGGCAGCGCCTCGCGGGTGACCAGGAGCGGCACGAGGGCAAGGCGCATCGGCGAGTGCAGTG
>CAXEVD010000531.1:0-1758 GCA_963999395.1 uncultured Halieaceae bacterium | reverse complement strand
ACTCCGAAGCCGATTCCGAAGTCGACCGGGAAGCCGACGGCTGAACACCCGCCCGAGCGTCTCCATGACCGCTGCCGAGGGGGCCGCAGGACCCTGATCGGTGCCTGTATCATGGTCGATTCGACGACCCACCTCCGGAGCCGGCGAGATGCGTGCGACCACCGAACCCACCACTGCCCTTGAAAAGACCGACCGCTGCGGGGACCTCCCCCACCGCCCTCGGGTCCTGCTCGGAAAGATGGGCCTCGACGGCCACGACCGCGGCGTCAAGCTGATCGCCCGCCTGCTTCGAGACAGCGGCATCCACGTGATCTACTCCGGCCTCTGGCAGACCCCCCGCAGCCTCGCGATCAGCGCCCGCGCGGGCAAGTTCTATGGCGCGGCTCATACCCACCTCACCCCGCACATCATCTGCCAGACGTGATGAGTCACGTCGAAGCGATTCCAGAACATTGCGCTGATCATCGAAGGCGAAAAGCAGCTTTTTATTTGTTGCAGCCACATCGTCTAGGCCCTTTGACTGCAAGTCGAGCAAATGGTCCTGCTCATCAAGACGTTCTTCGATGTGAGAAAGTCGTGATGAAAGACGGATCCGCAGCATGGCCAGTTGCAACCAGACACCAATCACAATCAGTAGCAGCAAAAACAGCAAAAGGTTGGCTGGTGTGAGAAACTGGTCAGCAGCAACCATTCTATACCCCTTTTGAAACCGATTTCAGGCCCGCAGCGTCCTTGCCTGCAGACCTAGGATCAACAGCCATCAGCGTCGCTGTGTGACCGTCTCGCGTATATAGTCTTCGAAATCGTCTGCCCAAACAAGCCTTGCGCGCGTTCGCGCCTCAAGATCAGCCAGTTTTTCGGACATTTTGGTAATCCTGGCGCGCATCTCTGCATCGGGTTCGATTGCGGCAAGCGCCTCGGCAATTGGTGGCCAGGACTCGGACATCACCTTTGCAATGGACTCGTTCACCTTCTGGAATGCAGGCGCATCATCCACGCACGAACACGCACTCTCAATCAGCGGATCGAGAGCGCTCAGCAATTCCTCAAGCTTTTCATTTACAGTCATACAGACTCAGCATGCGTTAGGTGTTCATTTCCCTGTAAGCATCCATCAACGCTTCCGAAATCTGGTCGACATTGATGGGGTATTCACCACGGGCAATGGCATCCTTAATCCGACGTACAGCCTCGCTGTTGATCGGTGGCGCTTCTGCCATCTGGGCAACAACCTTTGACGATGCCGCGGCACTAACCTTTACACTGTCAGAACCGGCAGGTGCATCTGTCCTGTTCGCACCGGCCGGGGCCGCGCGGGTTTCGGACGAACGTACCTTCGTCAGGTCCAGCCTATTGACTGTATTTTTAATGGCGTCAACCATCTTTTGAGCCTCCTCAGACAAGTAAACGACTTAACGTCAGCTTTTTTTAGCCATCACGACCACTTTTTTTTCTCCAATAATTTTTGCCCGAATGGTCTTTCCACTGCTGGCGTTTTCGACATCAATCCAGTCGCCAAACTGTCCTTTTTCTTGGGCAAACCCTAGCATATTCACGCTGATACCACCACCCATGCTGACAATCAGTACCTCACTGTCAGAATCCACCATGAAATCCACTTCAAGCTGGTAGGATTTCACCGGGCGATTGGCTGTCACAGCCAATTTAACGCGACGCCCCACCAGATCTGCTGGATTGTGAAATACCCCGATCAAACTGTTCTGCGCCAATGGCATGAGTGCCAAATCCTCGGCAAGA
>CAXEVD010000530.1:0-1758 GCA_963999395.1 uncultured Halieaceae bacterium | reverse complement strand
CGCTGTACGACACCGCTCGTGTGTTGAGCGGTTACTCCGACATCATTGTCATGCGCCATCCCGAGGACGGTTCGGTCTCGGAGTTCGCGGCGGCCAGTCGGGTGCCGGTGATCAATGGTGGTGATGGAGCTAACGAGCACCCCAGTCAGGCGTTATTGGACCTGTACACGATTCGCTCGGAGCTGGCGGACAGGCAGCGCGCGCTCGATGGTCTGCGCATCGCTATGGTGGGGGATCTGCGGTTTGGCAGAACCGTGCACTCGCTCTCTAAACTGCTGTCGCTGTTTAAGGACTTGCGCATCAGTCTGATCTCGCCAGAGGCGCTCAGCATGCCCGAAGCGGTGGTGGAGACGCTACGCGAGGCAGGGCACGAAGTACTGGAAACGGATGTGCTAGAGACCGGCATCGCCGATGTCGACATCGTATACAGCACCCGCATTCAGGAAGAGCGCTTTGCCAGCCCCGAAGAGGCGGATCTGTACCGAGGGCGATTCCGGCTCAACCAGAGCGTCTATACGGCCAACTGTGAGCCCAACACTGTGATCATGCATCCCTTGCCCAGAGATTCCCGTGAGGGAGCCAGAGAGCTCGATATCGACCTCAACGATAATCCCAATCTGGCCATCTTCCGCCAGAGTGACAACGGCGTGCTGGTGCGCATGGCGCTGTTCGCGCTGATTCTGGATGTGGCCGATCAGGTGGATCAGCACTCGGCGCCCGTGAATTGGTACACGGAGCGCCGGTTTTGACCGCATTCCGACTCCGCTACGGCGCGGAGGACGTGGACCTTCAGCAACGCGAGCAAAGCTTCCGCGGCTATTTTTCATTGGAGACGCTGACACTCCGTCACCGACTGTTTGAGGGCGGTTGGTCCGCACCTATGCGCCGGGAGCTGTTTCAGCGCGGTGACGCCGTGGGTGTGCTGCCGTGGGACCCCGAAACGGATGAACTGGTGCTGATCGAGCAGTTTCGGGTGGGCGCGCTGCGCGATGGCCACAGCCCTTGGATGCTGGAGCTTGTGGCCGGCATCGTGGCGGTTGGTGAATCGGACAGCGAGGTGGTCCATCGAGAGGCTGAAGAGGAGGCGGGGTGCCGGTTGGGACTTCTTGAGTCCATCGCCACCTTTTACCCCAGCGCGGGCGCGTGCTCCGAGCAGATCCGACTGTTTGTTGGCGAAGTGATCCGGTCCCAGCCGGGCACCGTTCAGGGTCTGGAGAGTGAGCACGAAGATATTTTGGTGCATCAACTCCCTCGCGAGCAGGTTATGCAGATGCTGGATCGCAATGAGATCAACAACGGCCACACGCTCATCGCTTTGCAGTGGTTAGCGCGTCATGCGGATCGGCTGCGCGCGCAGTGGCGCTCCGACGGCGAGTGATCGCCACGTGAGCGGAATCCAAGCATGACGACTGCGGATAGCTTGCATGAGCCAAGGCTCGTTAAGTCCTCTGCGGTGGTGGGTTCCGCCACCATGCTCTCCCGCGTGCTGGGTCTGCTACGCGACGTGGTGCTTGCCAATCTGATCGGTGCCAACGGCAACGCCGATGCGTTCTTTGTCGCCTTCAAGATCCCCAATTTCCTGCGACGGCTGTTCGCGGAGGGTGCATTCGCGCAGGCTTTTGTGCCCGTACTGGCCGACACGCGCGAGCACGGTGGCCAGGCTGCGGTCAGAGCACTGGTGGATCGGGTTGCCGGGGTGCTCGGGGGCACCCTGCTGGTGCTGACCCTCATTACCGTGATGGCATCGCCAGTGGTGGC
>CAXEVD010000529.1:0-1760 GCA_963999395.1 uncultured Halieaceae bacterium | reverse complement strand
CTTCCAAAGACAGCCCTGCAATACCTACCGCTACACCCGCCTTGGCCAATTTGAGCACCTGGTCACGACGTCCTCCTGAGGCGGCCTCACCCGGGTCACGGCGCTGCAGCGAGTGGGTCACGTCAAAAATGAGTGGGCATCCCGAGGTGGCCTGGCTCATCACTTCGAATCCCAGCATGTCGACAACCAAGTTGTCGTAGCCAAAATTGCTGCCACGCTCACACACCATCAGTTGGTCGTTGCCGCACTCGCGGAATTTTTCTACGACATTGGCCATTTGTTCGGGACTTAAAAACTGGGGCTTCTTGATATTGATCGCAGCACCCGTGCGCGCCATCGCCTCTACCAGATCGGTTTGGCGCGCGAGAAACGCCGGCAACTGAAGGATGTCGCAGATCTCTGCTACGGGCGCCGCCTGCTCGGGCGTGTGCACATCGGTCAGCACCGGCACGTTGTGAGTGGATTTCACATCGGCGAGGATCTTCAGGCCGGCCTCAAGGCCGGGCCCACGAAAAGAATGAATCGACGAGCGGTTGGCCTTGTCGAAAGATGCTTTGAATACGTAGGGAAGCGACAGCTGATCACAGACACGCACAAATTCAGCGGCGCTTTCCATCGCCAGCTCGGCGCTCTCGAGCACATTGATACCGCCAATCAGCACCAGTGGCTGATCATTGGCAAATGTGTGACCCGCTACCTCAACAGCACGATGCTCTCCACTCACGCGGCATCACCACACTGCTGCGCCATCGCCAACGCGGCCTCAATGAAGCTGGTGAAAAGGGGATGCCCCCCTCGGGGCCGGGACTTGAACTCCGGGTGGAACTGACAGGCTACAAACCAGGGGTGGGCGGGCAGCTCGATGATTTCCACCAGCTCACCATCCAGCGACCAGCCACTCATCTTCATGCCCGCCTCTTCCAACCGGGCGACGTAGTTGCTATTCACCTCATAACGATGCCGGTGCCGCTCGGAGATCTCGTCGGCGTTGTATATAACCTGCGTCTTGGTGCCCGCTACCAACCGACAGGGCTGCGCACCCAGTCGCATGGTGCCACCCAGATCCGACTCCTCGGAACGCTGCTCAACCGCGCCATCTGCGGTCTGCCACTCGGTAATCAGGGCAATAATCGGATGGGGGGTGTCGGACTGCATCTCGGTAGAGTGCGCGCCCTCGAGATGGCAGACATTCCGCGCGTATTCAATCAGCGCCATGTGCATCCCCAGGCAAATACCAAGGAAGGGAATGCCCTGCTCCCGGGCATACCGCACCGCTTCAATCTTGCCTTGAATGCCGCGATCACCAAACCCGCCAGGCACAAGGATGGCATCCAGATGCGACAGCAATCCAACACCCTGAGCCTCGATTTCCTCAGCATCAATGTAGTCGATCTGCACCCGAGTATCGGTTTGCAACCCCGCATGATCGAGGGCCTCATTCAGCGACTTATAAGCGTCGACCAAATCAACATATTTACCGACCATGCCCACTCGCACCGTGCCCTTGCGCTGACTGGATTCGCGCCGCACCACGTCTTCCCACTCCGACAGGTCAGCCGCCGGCCGGTCCAGCCCAAAGCGCTCGAGAATATAGTCGTCGAGCCCGCTCAGCTTAAGGTGACCGGGTATCTGATAAATCGAGTCCGCATCCATGAGGGGGATCACAGCCCGCTCTTCGACGTTGGTAAAGAGGGAGATCTTGCGGCGCGCGCCTTCGTCGACCTCAACAGAGCAGCGACACAACAGCACCTCGGGTTGCA
>CAXEVD010000528.1:0-1764 GCA_963999395.1 uncultured Halieaceae bacterium | reverse complement strand
GCTCCCACACGAAGGCGGTCGTCCATGCCTAGAAAGGTAAGCGAGAGATTGGCCAAATGCTGGGGGCGGCGCAGACGCTGTTCTCCCGAGGGCGTCTCCGTGTCGTTCCAAGTGTAGTTGCCTGATAAGGTTATCGAGTCGGTGACAGGAAGACGGCCTGTCAACTCGACGCCCTCTGACGTGGATTTACCTCGGTCCTGAATATAGCCAGAGAATCCAACCATATCGAAGGAAATTAGATCATCGACCTCCTGATCAAACCAGTTGAGCTCGACATAGGTGCCATCGTCCGTTGCCCAAGTAAAGCCGATGTCGAAGCCGGCGCTGGTCTCCTCTGACAGCGGTGCGCTCGTGGCGGGCGGAAAAGCAAAAGGCCCAGTGTTATAGCTGATTTCAAACAGGCTGGGGGCACGAAATCCGGTGCCGTAGCTCGCCTTCAGCTTGAAGTCACCGCCAGCCACTGTGGTGACATAGGCTCCACTCAGTCGATAACTCGTAAATTGACCAAAGTCGTCGTTGTCATCATGGCGCACTCCCGCACTCAGACTGAGAAGTTCCATGATTCGCCCTTGGTACTCCGCGAAAAAGCCTAACTGGTCGCGATCTCGATCCGTACTGCCATCATCAATAGACTCCGTTTCATGATCGGCACCATAGATGAGCCGCAAAGCATTGCCACCCTGCCAGCTACCGACATAACTGAGACGCTCGAGAGCGCCCTCAGTAGCAAAACTGCTGACTCCCTCCGAGAACGATTCTCGGTCTATTTGTGTGTCTGAGTATGCCAATTGATGAGAAAAGGCGCCCGTGGTTGCGTTAGCAGCCACGCGCCAGCTGTCTTGACTGAATTCGTCAGTACAGTCATTTGTAGATGAGAAACTACTGGTAAAGCAGCCGTCAAATTCGTTATCGCCGTCAACGCGCCGGACTACCGCCGATAGCCGCAGATTATCCGAGGCCTGCCAGCCAGCGCGAGCGTGAACTGTAGTATTCTCATAGCCGTCGGCGTCGCGCAGATCTGTATCGGTATCGCGGGCGTTAAAGCCGTCTGATTCCATATCAGCCACCGACACGAGAAAGTCTGCCTGCTCTGAGCTGCCGCCTATGGAGCCACCGAGTTGTTGGGTACCGTAGCGTCCTGCTTCCGCAGTTATACGACCGCCAAATCCATCGCTTGGTGCGGTCGTTTGAATATTAATGATGCCGCCCGCGTCGGCGCCGTAACTCAGACCTTGGGGTCCACGGAGAATTTCGACCCGCTCGATACCCGCAGAGAGCAGATGCTCCATACGAGGCCCCACCTGAGTACCAGAGGTATCACTCATGTCGATGCCATCCAGGATCACCATGGTACGAAAGCTCTCTTCTCCACGAACTCGAACACTGGTCGCCTTACCAGCGCCACCGTTATTGGACGCCGCGACGCCGGGCTGGGTCCGCATAATATCTGCGAGGTTCAGAAAACCGCGCTGCTCGATTTCCTCGCTTGTCAGGATAGATACAGACGTGCCGATGTTTCTAAGCATTGTCGGCACACGAGAAGAGGTGACGACGGTCTCCTCCAACATATTTTCACCGAAAGCGTGAGACATGGTTGCAGCCAAAACGCCCGCGCTTAGTAAGGTTCGTGCGGTTTTGCTCGGGTTTTTAAGGGTGTCACGGCGTTGCGTTAAGTTAGCGTTAAAGGGGAAAGTGGTCATAAGTAGTGCCTCAATGCCAAATATTTTTAATCGGCGATTGAGGGAGGGATCAAGGGAGAAACGG
>CAXEVD010000527.1:0-1772 GCA_963999395.1 uncultured Halieaceae bacterium | reverse complement strand
CTCTTTGCGAGCCACGCCGTGGTCCCGCAAATGTAACTTCTTGAGGAGCTGCTGGTTCAGGTAGAATATGAGTTGAGCCTGGACCTTTGGGTCCTTCTCGGCGTCGACCGCCCTCCGGAAGTCCTTCGCCGTCCACCGCAGGACTCGGGCGCCCTTGTCGCCCGCCTGCGCCTTGACCCGCGTCGCCGACGACGAGCCCGTGGGTCGCAGCGGGTCGTCATCAGCTATCGAGTCGGCGAGCAGCTTCGCTTGCACTAAATCCGGGATGCCCACGAGGCCCCCCGGCCCGAGCACGCCGCCGCCGGAGAGGGCTTTGGGCTCGGAGGCTTGTTAGGACCACGAACCGCCCTGCTCTCACACCAACTTTACGTGGCAGCAAACGTGGGGAAACGCTTCGCACCGCGCGTGTTACTCGCCGATGAGGTGGGACTCGGCAAGACCATTGAGGCGGGGCTGATCCTGACCCAGCAGCTACATCGACAACGGGTACGTCGAGTCCTGGTGCTGGTGCCCGAGACATTGGCGCACCAGTGGCTTATCGAAATGCAGCGCCGTTTCCACCTGGCGTTCTCACTGCTTAACGCCGAGCGACTGGAAGACGCCGATATCGAAGCAGAGTTTTCCGAGAACGCGCTCGTGATTGCTCCGATTAGCCTGTTTGAAACTGATCCAGTGACGAGGGAAATCGTCAGCGGCCTTGAATGGGACATGGTGGTCATTGATGAGGCGCACCACATCACAGGCATTGGCGAGGAACCCACTGACCTGGGCCAGTTTGTTTGCGAGGTGTCGGCGCGTGCCCGCGGCCTATTGCTGCTCACCGCCACCCCCGAACAGGCGGGCCTGAGAAGCCACTTTGACCGGCTGCAGCTGATCGATCCTGCGCGGTTCGCCGATTTTGAACAATTCAACGCCGAGCATACCCAATTTGCCGAATGGAGCCGCCTGATCGACCAACTGGAACAGGGGGACACGGTCACGCTACCCGAGGGGATTGACGCTGAGGCGGATCGGGATGAGCAGATCCAACAGATGCTTGACCGTTACGGTACCGGGCGCGTGCTCTACCGCAACTCGCGGCGAGGGGTATCCGGATTTCCGCAGCGACACCGGCACGCTTATGCACTGGCCGCCCCCGCGCTTTATCAGCATGACGCCCCGTCACTGCATCCGGAGACACTGCACCCGGAATCGAGCTGGATTGAACAGGACCCTCGGGTCGAGTGGCTGGAAACACAACTGAAAGATCTCCGCCCAAAAAAAGTGCTGGTGATTTGTGCTCACAAGGAAACAGCTATGGCACTGGAGCACTTTTTGCATCTCAAAGCCGGTGTTCGCTGCGCAGCCTTCCACGAGGACCTGAGCCTGATCGAGCGTGACCGCGCTGCCGCGTACTTTGCCGAGGAAAGCGGTGGCGCCCAGGCGCTGATCTGCTCTGAAATTGGCAGTGAGGGCCGCAATTTTCAGTTTGCACAGCACTTGATTTGCTTTGACCTACCTTTCCATCCGGATCTGTTGGAACAACGCATCGGCCGTCTGGACCGGATCGGCCAAGGCACTGACATTTACATCCACGCGCCCTATCTGACGGGCACCGCTCAGGAAACCCTGTTTCGCTGGTTTGATGAGGGCTTGAACGCGTTCGCCGCCACCTGCTCCGTTGGCTACCAACTTCACAGTGAATTTGCCGATACGCTTGATGCACTCCTCGCTGGCGAGGACGCACTCGACGCGCTATTACGAAGCACCCGCGCACGACGGGACGCGTTGTT
>CAXEVD010000526.1:0-1783 GCA_963999395.1 uncultured Halieaceae bacterium | reverse complement strand
CTCGAATCGCTTCGTCGTGTCCGGCGCGTTCAGTACCGCAACCAAGACGCCGCTCAGGGCGAGGGCGACGCCGAAGACGCCGACGCCGCGCTTCGCCTGGCGCACGGCCGCGGCAATCACGCCCGGCTTGGGCTTATTAGTTTCCTGGGTTTCATCTCTCTGGAGGAGCGGGGCGGTCTCGGCGGCGCCCGCTTTCATCATGGCGTTCAACTATGCTGTCAGGGCCCAGGGCTCGTGTCTATCATTCGTCGGCGGTCCTATTTACGCGCTCGCGGAGAGGCTCAATCTCACATCCGAATCGCTGACTACAACAACAATAATGGGAAACGCTTCTACTGGAGGAGGCACACGTTACCCAAGCACTGGAGACCTCACGCCGACAACAGCTTATCAATATTATGCAGTAGTTGTTACCGCAATTTGGGCATCGAATCACGGTACATTTGCTCTCAGTGAATTTGAATTATATTGTTTACCAGCCGAAATTGAAGAATTTAAGCCGCGCTACGGGGCCTCCACGCTCTGCGCCCACGTCAGTATCACCGGCATTGCCTGCGCGGTGATTGGCAATAACGGCCCGATCGATCCGAATGGGGCGACGAAGGTAGCGCAGTTCATTCAGGCCTGTGATCAGGCGGATCTGCCGATCATTTTTTTCCAGAACACCACCGGCTACATGGTGGGTACCGAGTACGAGCAGGCCGGCATGATTAAACACGGATCCAAGATGATTCAGGCGGTGAGCACTACTCGGGTACCTAAGATCAGTCTCTATATCGGCGCCAGTTTTGGTGCGGGTAACTACGGCATGTGCGGCTGGGCCTACGAGCCCGATTTTCTGTTCGCATGGCCCAGTGCACGCACCGGTGTGATGGCGGGGCAGAGCGCGGCCAAGACCATGAGCGAGGTCGCGCGAGCGGGTGCCGCACGCAAGGGTATTGAGATTCCCGAGGAGCAACTGGCCGAGCAGGAAGCCGCGATCATCGCGCACTTCGATGCGCAGGAAGACGCCTTCTATACCTCGGGCCGCGTGCTGGACCACGGTGTGATCGACCCGCGCGATACGCGCAAGGTACTCGCGTTTTGTCTCGAAACGGTGCTGGAGGGACGTGGGCGCACGCTCACGCCCAACAGCTTCGGCGTGGCGAGGATGTGACCGTGACAACATTACCCCATACTGATTCTGTCCAATGCGAACTCCATCAGGGATGGTTGACCGTCTGGTTCAATCAACCCGAGCGTCGCAACCCGCTCACTGACGAGGTGGTCGCCGATCTGCAGCGTATTTGCGATGCGTTGCAGGACGACCGCTCTGTAAGAGGTCTGACCCTGCGTGGTCGTGGTGGCTTCTTTTGTGCTGGCGGTGACCTCAAAGGATTCAAAACCATGGCGACCGCGTCCAATGACGAAGTGATCGCCATGAGTGAGACCATTGGGCGTCTGCTCTACACCCTCGACCGGTTGCCCATGGTGACCATTGCGGTGATTGAGGGTGCGGCGATGGCAGGGGGACTCGGTGTCGCTTGCTGTTGCGATGTCACGATCGGCACTGCGGAAGCCAAGTTTGCTTTGTCCGAAACGCGGATCGGCATCTCGCCGGCGCAAATTGCCCGTTATGTGATGCAGAAGTGCGGTGAGTCCACAGGCCGGAGACTCATGTTGAGTGCGGCCCGCTTTGCCGGTGAGCAGGCGGCGGCGCTGGGAATCCTGGATGTGGTGGTACCCGATGCCGACGGGCTCGAGGCTGCCGAGGCGCGGATTCGCGCCGATGTGCTTGCTTGTG
>CAXEVD010000525.1:0-1788 GCA_963999395.1 uncultured Halieaceae bacterium | reverse complement strand
ATGCCTGCGGTTTGGTCTGTGCCCTCACGCTGGTAAGGGTGACCGCCCTCCCTTGCATTTGATTCGGCCCTGCTGGGGCCCCAGGTGGTGCCATTGCCTTTGCCGATATGCGCCAGGCTCGAGTCACCCCGGCCAATGCCGCACATCGCGCGACCGCCCGTCTCTGCAGCCAGCGATGCTAATGAGCTGGCGAGCACTGCAGGGTCCCGAGTGATGGGGTTGGTGACGCCGGTGCCGACGCGAAGGCGCTGTGTCTGAGCTCCCGCGAGGTTCAGCTGCCCGATCGGATCCGGGGACAGGTTTTGGGTATCGGGACTGAGCAAAATATCGAAGCCCAATTGCTCGGCCTCAGCAGCCAGTCGGGCGGTATTGCCCGGGCTGGGCTCCATCACAATGCCGAATTCCGTCATGCCAGCTCCATGCAGTCTTTGTGGCGCTTCTATGCTCACTTAAATCGCTTTCCTGCAGTGCGTCAATGGTTCGAGCCTTGCTAGGTGGTCGGGCTTGGTTCGTTGCAGGGCATGCGGGCGGTGCTGGGATCAGCGCGGTTTGTGCAATGGGCCTATCCGCCGGTACCCGATGTGCCGCCGTGGCGATTCGCGGCATACTCGCGCCCGCCCAGCCCGGAGACTGATTACTATGACGATGAATTTGAAAGTCCTCGAATGGTTCGGAGTGGCCACCGCCATCGCCTACTCGCTGTTTGTGGCGTCTAATGTCGGGCTGGAATTCCTCGGCTTCGTGTTGCTCTTCGTCTCCGCTATCTCTATTGGCGCCTGGGCTTATCTTGGTGGACATCGGGGTATCTTGCTGCTGCAGTTTTTCTACGCGGTCGCGGGATTGATCGGCATGGTGCGTTGGTTTTGATCATCACTCACCAATGAGTCGTTGCCGGAATGAGATGCACATTGTCACGCGCAGGCTTGAGCCTTCGTTACGGGACTATCGCGAGGTTAGACGCTCACTCTCGAAACTCTTCCATGCAGGATAGGGGGTTGCTGAGTGCGTGATAAGGTCCTTTGAATGGATCAAGATGCCCGCCAACATGAACATGGCTCCGACAGTGCGGGCATTTCATTGGCACCGGTAGTGGGTGCAGAGGCAGATCATCTGTTGGTGCTCTCCGATCAATACATGGCCTCCCTATACCCCGCAGAGAGCAATCATCTGGTCAGTAGCGAGAGCCTGCGGGCGGGTGACGCGGTCTTTCTCGGAGCTTTCATCTCATCAACTATGTCGTCGATCATTGAGACCGCTCCTGAGCCGGCTAAAACGGATGAACTGCGGTCCGGTAGCGAGGTCGGTGAGTGTATTGCCTGTGTGGCAGCGCGTTTCTATCGCGAGGCGGGGTATGCGGAAATCAAGCGGTTGTATGTGCAAGAGGCCCATCGTGGACGCGGTCTCTCGCGAGCACTAATGAGCGCCATCGAGGCTGCGATTCTCGCCGAAGGTATCGACTGTGCTCGACTGGAGATGGGTATTTATCAGCCTGAGGCAGATGCTTTATACCGCTCGATTGGCTATTGCGACATTCCCCCCTTCGGCGAATATCGCGTGGATCCGCTCAGTCAGTTTCTTGAAAAAGCCCCGCTCAGGGTGCCCTGAACCTGCAAAATTCCCGCCAGTGATGGCCGCCATTCACTGAATGAAACGCCTTTCTTTCCCTTGATCACGGGACTATAATCGGACAAGTGGGGTAGTTTTTCTGCGTCTGCTATCAACGACCGCGTCGGGGGATGTGAGTCGGGTAGAATAAAGGCACACAGAGGCCGAGCAGGAAAATCAGTC
>CAXEVD010000524.1:0-1790 GCA_963999395.1 uncultured Halieaceae bacterium | reverse complement strand
AGGTGTCCTCAGCTTTCTTCAGTACCCGCATCACTTTCTCTTCTTCCAGCTCCTCCGGGACGCTGATGCGCACTGACAGCGCAATGTGGGTGAATTGCGTCGATCGATCAACACGTTCCAGTGTGCCCGTGGCGTCGCAGTCCAGTGCGTGCCAGGTAATCTGGGACGGCCCGGCCATGGCTCTAAATGTCAGCACGAAGCAGTCAGCGACTGCAGCGATGAGGAGTGCTTCAGGAGACCATTGATCACCGGGGCCGCCGAATTCTTTTGGTACGTCAGTGGTCAGGTCTTCCAGACCTTGACTGGCAACGCGTACACGGGATTGATCCGCGTTGGCGGTAGCGATGCAACGGTAGTGGTGGGGGAAATCCTGCATGACAGCCTCAGGGTGGTCAGAAGCGGGCGCAAGGATAGCCGCTCTGTCATCCGGACGCTATACCGAAATGAACGAAGCGTGAATCCGCACGAGGCCCTTGCAGTTCAGGCAGAGGGCCGAAAACTGGCTGATGTGCCGAGGGTTTCTGACGATTCTAGCGATGCCCACACTGTTGCAGCATCGAGCAGCGAGTCATCTGTGGGCAGGGAAATGGTTGGGCTCTGACGCCCGCCCCGTTGCTTGAGAATCTTGATTTGCCGGTAACCGTCGATATGGATTTTCAGACTGGCGGGGGAGGCCTGCTCCAGTGCCTCAGAAGAGCGAAAGAGAACGGCCGGTGTGCCGTGACTGGCTGCTGCCAGCTGTATTTTGCGCAGCTCCGCATAGCGGTAGTCCGTGGCGCCCAGCCACACAAACACGGCGCTGCAGGTGCTGCTTCGCAAGGCCTGCTCGGTTGACCACAACACTTCATCGCGGCTCTTGGGATGTACCAGCATGATTTCCTGAAGATCGATCCCTTCGCCGGCGAGGAGTGGGGCGTAAGGGGTATAGGGCGGATCAATGAACACCTGCCATCGGCCCTGACCAGACAGCTGCTTCATCATGGGCATGAACACCCCCATGGCATCCAGACCACACTGGTCACTGATGACCTCGATGCAGCCGCCGACAGGCCAGCCTCTGTTATACAGTTGTGTATCGAGCACATCGAAACCTGTTCTGACACCGGAAAAGGTGTGAGCGTCGCCATTGGCGGCGGTGCTTTCCGGGTGGAGCAGAGCACGCTGTTGTTGACCGAGGCCAGACGGATCCATACCGTGTTGGTCCATGCCTCTCCAGGTGTCGGCGCGACGGAAAATATCTTCAAGTAGATAATTCATGATGCACTCCCATTTCATATTGCTGCGCCGAATCACTCCCGCCGACAGGTGGCGTACTGATGAAACAGCAACAACAGTAAAAATACTGTATAAATAGACAGTATTTGAGCATGACCCAAAAAGCAAGTGAGGAATTTTCGGACTGTCGTGAAACGCGACAGGGCCATCGGTCTGCACTGTCAGACCCGCGCTTTCGGGGCTACTACCCCGCGAGTTGGTTCTCGAGCCTCGGGGCTTGGTTACTGCGTTTTTTGCTGGGATGGAGCGCCTGGGACCTGACTCACTCGGCGACCTGGGTGGGGATTGTCGGCGCTCTGATGCTGGCACCGGCGCTGTTGTTGTCGCCGTGGTTCGGGATTCTGTCTGACAGGGTGAATCCGCGTGAGGGGCTGCGGTTGTCGATGGTGATTCACAGCGCCATCACGTTGACCGGCACCCTCACGACCTGGCTGGATTGGTACGACCGCCCAGCCCTGCTGGCGCTCGCGGCGACCCTCGGTGTGGCCACCTCACTACACTCGCCGATGCGCCTT
>CAXEVD010000523.1:0-1796 GCA_963999395.1 uncultured Halieaceae bacterium | reverse complement strand
CGATTCCTGATGCTCGATGCGAGATTGATCGACAGTTTTTTGCCGGTTCTGCCACTCATTCCCGATGTCGAGCATGTGATTGTGTCGGGTACAGGTAACGATGCCGCCGTGCTGAATGATCCACGCGTCGTGTCATTCGAGTCACTGTTGGGCGATGCGGAAGGGACTTTCTCATGGCCTGAGCCAGATGAAAACGCGGCCGCGGGTATTTGCTATACGAGTGGCACTACGGGCAACCCAAAGGGCGTGGCCTACAGTCAGAAAACCACCTATCTGCACGCGTTGGCCTCGCGGTCCGTGGATAGTTTTGCGGTCCAGGAGCGGGACGTAATTTTGATGTTGCCATCAATGTTCCATGCCAATGCTTGGGGGTTCCCTTATAGCGGCTGGATGTCTGGCGCAGACATGGTGATGCCGGGCCCGCACCTCCAGGGCCGTCATCTGCGCGCCATGATCGAGTCAGCCCGGCCAACGCTGACGGCAATGGTGCCGACGTTGTTGGGCGACCTTCTGCTGGCGGACGAGAAAGCACCGCTGGATTTGTCCTGTTTCCGGGCCATTGTGTCGGGAGGGTCCGCTGTGCCGTCGTCCATGATTGAAGCGGTGAGAGACCGGTGGGATGTGCCCGTGATTCAAGGTTGGGGGATGACAGAGACCAGCCCGATGTGCGTGCTGTCGCATCCACCCAAAGACCTCAATGGCGAGGCAGAGACTTACTGGCAATTAAAAAGCGGTCGACCTGTTCCCGGTATTGAAGTGCGGGTGATGGATGATGAGGGCAATCTCCTGGAGCAGGATGGCACGACAGTGGGTGAACTTCAGTTGAAAGGCGCGTGGGTGACCGGCAGTTATATCAATGAGGAGACCGACGCCTTTACCGAGGACGGCTGGCTACGCACCGGCGATGTGGGCATGGTGGATGCGCGGGGCTATGTGCAGCTTACAGATCGCACCAAGGATGTGATCAAGTCCGGCGGCGAATGGATTTCCTCGGTAGACCTAGAGGACGTGCTGCTGAAGCACGAGAGTGTTGCAGAGGTCGCAGTGGTGGCGGTTGACGATACGCGTTGGCAAGAGCGCCCGCTCGCTATTGTGCGCAGCAAGGCAGGGTGCGATGGTGAGACCTTGCCCAGCGAGTTACGCTCATTTTTAGTGGATAAGGTGGCAAAGTTTTGGGTGCCTGAATACTGGGCCGTCGTAGGCGACATCCCCAAAACCAGCGTGGGGAAAATGGATAAAAAATTGCTCCGGGAAGAGGTAGCGGCGGGAAAGCTCGCCATACAAAAACACTTGGGCTTTGGAGAGGGAAATGACTGATGCGGTAGTCACTGAGTCGTCGGCGGGTAACACACAGGCTGAGCGAACGGCGCTGTCAGATCAGCGGATGTTCGAGGTGGCGATCGAGCTGGTGAATGAGCGCGGCACGGCCAAGACGACGCTCAAAGATATCGGCGAGGGTGCCGGTTACAGCCGCGGTCTCGCAAGCTACCGGTTCGGCTCGAAAGACGGTTTGTGGATGGAGCTTTTCGCTCGATTCGACGACATTTGGAAGGCGCACCTCTCGCAATATCTGGCAGGCAAGCAGGGGCTGACGGCGCTCGAGGCTGCGATTCAGGCGCAGCGGGATATTTTCACTCGGGAGTCAGGCTACCTCCGAGCGATGTATATCCTCTGGTACGAGTCATTGGGGCGGGAATCCGATATTCGCGCCAGTCTGGCCAGCCACCATGTGATTTATCGACGCGATGTTCAGCAGTGGATCGAACAGGGACAGGCAGCTGGCGAGATCAGGGCGG
>CAXEVD010000522.1:0-1796 GCA_963999395.1 uncultured Halieaceae bacterium | reverse complement strand
AGTGAGTGCCAGTGGCAGCTCTCCCGGCCGAGGACACCAGCCGCCGCCGCGCCCCGCCGCGCACGCCAGCGCCCGGCTCGACGTGGGCCCGACGCCTGGAGCGAGAAACGGCACTGCCAGCGAGGGTGCTTACCACAAGCCTCAGGGGCAGCCCATGCTCCGGCACTACGTCGCCGCCGCGGCCCCGGCCCCGGCACCGTCACGAGCGGACAGCCCCTACATCGACGTCGAGCCGACGAAAAAGCCGCTCCTCAGAACGGGCGCCGTCGTCCGCCTTCGAGCTTTTTTTTCGATCTCGTCTGATCCGGCTTCGGGCCCCTTCGGTATTTGCGACGCTTTTGACGCGAAGTCAAATCTGTGGGCCGTGCGCTTCTTCGGCGAGAAAGGCTTAGATGGTCTCGAACGGAGCGGCGCGAACCATTTGATAGGAGAAGCGAGGCTGGTCCTGTTGCGTAAACAACTCCTGGCAGCGTCTCATAGGCACCAGGTTGGTCGCGTGGGTTTGAATCACGCCCTTCGGCAGACCAGTGGTGCCGGAAGTGAAGACCAGCGACACGATGTCGTCACCGTCGGGTTGGTAGTTAGGCGCATCAGCCGGCCCGGCTGAGACGAGCTCGCCCCAGGTCTTATGCGGCAGCTCGCACTCGACACCCGGCAGCTTCACTAGCAGGCAGTCCGCGGGCAAAACTGTTTTCACGCCTTCCCAGTTTTCCGTTTGGCCAAGGAACAGCACCTTCGTCTCGGTGAAGTCGAGAATGTACTCGGCCGTTGCGGTGGCGTGGGTGGTGAAGAGCGGTACCGTCACGTTACCCGAGTGAATCACTGCCATATCGGCCATGATCCAGTGCGCACGGTTCCTGGAGAGCAGCGCCATCCTCTGTCCCTTGCCGAACTCTGCTTCGAGCCAGGAGGCCACGCGATCAATTTCTGCGACTGTCTCACCCCAGGTGTATTCATCGGCGCCACCCTCGTGGAGGTCTCGCATCCAGATTTTATCGGGCTGGGTGTTCGCCCAATGTCGGGCCTGTTCAGTAAGCGTGCTGCATTCCATGTGGTTATTACCTGCCGTCGGTCCGGTCGCCGTAGATGAAAGATAACTTGCTGGAGCGTTTAGCCAACCAGTCCTTTACAAACCTAGGATAACGGGGCTTTAAAAGATAGTGGCGAAAAAGAGAGTGCTGGAAAAGATGTCGTCGAACAAGATAGTCCCGGGATGTTGCGCTCATTAAGCTACCGCAAACTGTGGGTAGGGCGACTGGTCGGTGGATGGTCTAGCTCGCGGTTCTGTCTTAACGCGCTGTGCGTCGAGCTCAGTGTATAGTCGCGGATGACAGATAACGCTCATTCGGGACAACAAAGCGAGGACGGCATGACAGCATTATTGGAGCTCACGGTTTACTTCACGGTTTGGACACTGATTGCGGTTGTTGCCGGTGCGGCGATCCGCAATCAGGAGTGGACCAAAGAGGGGCGGGATATAGGCCTTGGCAACCGCGACAACCCGAACGAGGCCACCCCGATGGGAGGTCGCGCTGAGAGGGCAGCCAAAAACTCCATCGAAGCCGCCGTATTTTTTGTGCCGCTGGCGCTAGTCGCCAACGCCGCTGGACTAGATGCAGAGGTGCTGCAGGGTGCGCAAATTGCCTTTTGGGCTCGCATTGCTTACGTGCCGATCTACATCGCAGGGATCAAGTATCTAAGGAGCCTGGTGTGGATAATTGGCGTGATCGGGTACGGAATGATGGTCGCTGCGATGCTGTGATACAGCTTGTTGTGTTGCATTTATGGAATGAGTG
>CAXEVD010000521.1:0-1800 GCA_963999395.1 uncultured Halieaceae bacterium | reverse complement strand
TAATGGAAGGAACAGTTGCAAGTGTTCCTCCACAGGGTGGTAGAAAACATCCTCAACAAGAATTTTTACAAGTAGACACCACAAATATTTTGTTCATTTGTGGTGGTGCTTTTGCGGGGCTCGATAAAGTCATCCGCAATCGTTCTGAAAAGGGCGGCATCGGCTTTGGCGCTGAGGTCAAAAGCAAGGATGAAACGCGCAACTTCGGTGAGACACTCTCTGACCTGCAGCCAGAGGATTTGGTGCAGTACGGCTTGATTCCCGAGTTTGTGGGCAGACTGCCCATTATCGCCACGCTGGAAGAGCTCGATGCCGAGGCGCTGATTAGGATCCTCACGGAGCCGCGCAACGCGCTGACCAAGCAATACGCCAAGATGTTCGAGATGGAAGGCGTGGAGATCGATTTCCGGGAGGACGGTCTGCAGGCTGTCGCCGAGCGAGCCATGGAGCGCAAGACCGGCGCCAGAGGTCTACGCTCAATCCTCGAGGGCATTTTGCTCGAATCCATGTACACCATTCCGTCGACGCCCGACGTCGCAAAGATTGTTGTCGACGAATCGGTCGTCAAAGGCGATTCAGAGCCGCTCCTGGTCTACGAGACGCCCAGTGCCGCCGCGGCGGGTGCGGAAGAGTAGCGATTCTGTGCCGCTTGCCGGCGGCGTCATCAATCCATTTTGACCTGTTATGGGTACTTATTTATGTCCGTGGGCCTTTAAAAGGCTGCACTGAGCCCTCATATTGGCAATAGGAATGGAGTAGACGATGACTGATCAAGACCACCAATTGCCCTTGCTGCCGCTGCGTGACGTGGTGGTGTACCCCCACATGGTGCTGCCGTTATTTGTCGGGCGCGAGCGATCGATTGAAGCTCTGGAACACGCCATGCTCGATAACAAGCAGGTGCTGCTGGTGGCTCAGCGTAACGCGTCTGATGATCAGCCGGGCGTTGACGACCTGTACCAGGTCGGCACCGTGTCCAATATCCTCCAGCTACTCAAGTTGCCCGACGGCACCATTAAGGTATTGGTTGAGGGCAGTTATCGTGCGGCAGTGTTGGCCATCGACGATGATGAGCAGTTTGCCGTGGCATCGGTCAGACAAATCGAGGCCGACCCCATTTCCGAGCGCGACGCCGCCTCGCTGGTCAAGGCGACGGTAGAGCAGTTCGAGAAATACGTCGGCTTGAGCAAAAAAGTGCCCGCTGAGGTCCTGACTTCCCTTTCCGGCATCGATGAGCCGGGTCGCCTCGCGGACACCATTTCTGCCCATATGGGCGTCGACCTAGAAGAGAAGCAGCGGATTTTGGAGATCGCTGATGTGCAGGGACGACTGGAGCACCTTCAGTCCCTGATGGATGCGGAGATTGACCTTTTTCAGGTAGAGAAACGCATCCGCGGGCGGGTCAAGAAGCAGATGGAAAAAAGCCAGCGCGAGTACTATCTCAACGAGCAAATGAAGGCGATTCAAAAAGAGCTCGGCGAGATGGATGACGCGCCGAATGAAGTCGACGAATTGCAAAACAAGATCAATGAAGCACGCATGCCCGAAGAGGCGTTAGAAAAGGCCAATGCCGAGCTGAGCAAGCTCAAGATGATGTCACCAATGTCGGCCGAGGCGTCCGTCGTGCGCGGCTATCTCGACTGGATGGTGAGTATCCCGTGGTTCAAGCGCAGTAAAGTCCGCCACGACCTGAAGCGCGCGCAGACCGTGTTGGACGAGGATCATTTTGGGCTCGAGGAAGTGAAGGAGCGCATTCTCGAGTATCTGGCGGTGCAGAAAAGAGTGAGCAAAATGAAAGCT
>CAXEVD010000520.1:0-1802 GCA_963999395.1 uncultured Halieaceae bacterium | reverse complement strand
TTTTGGGCGGTTTACGTACGACTGCGGTTAAAGGCGATGGTGGTTGGATCATAAACGGTGAAAAAATCTGGAGTACTGGAGCCGGCACAGCGGATTATTTGCTGCTCATGGCGAGAAGCGACACGGAGGTGGAGAAGCGCTCTCAGGGCGTTTCAATATTTTTGGTCCCAGCGTCCAGTGAGGGCATCACCATTGCCGAGATGCCGAAGTTGGGGATGCGGTGCGTCGGATCCTGCAGCGTGCATCTTGATAACGTCTTTGTGCCCCATGCCCTTCTGCTCGGAGAACCGGGCAATGGTTGGTATCAATCCACCAAGACGGTCAACAACGAGAAACTGATCAACGCCGCCTTCTGTCTGGGCATGCTTGATGGCGTCATCGAGGACGCTTTGGAGCACATGAAGTCGCGGCAGGCATTTGGCAAGGTAATTGGAGAGTTTCAGATCCTGCAGCACTATCTGGCTGACATGGCCATGTGGCAAACCCAAGGTGAGCTCTTGGTCATGCACACTGCTACGTTACAGGCGTCGGGCGCGCAAACCGCGACCGAGTCGACCATGGCCAAGGTTTTGTGCTCCGAATATGTGAGTAAGGCCGCGGACCTGGGGATTCAGATTCTGGGGGGTATGGGCTACTCGGCCGAAACCGATATGCAGCGATACTGGCGGGATTCAAGGCTGCTGCGAATCGGCCCTATTAGCAACGAAATGGCCCGCAACAAGATTGCAGAAGATCTGGGCTTACCGCGCTCGTTCTGAGGCTGGAGGGTGGAGACAACGGATTCCAGCAGGGCAGCGATCCTCGAGAAATTTCTGGAACTTGGCCGCTCGCGCGATATGGCTGCGCTGGAGGCGATGATCACCGAGGATATCCGGATTCAACAAGCACCCTCACTACCCTTCGGAGGCGTCTATGTCGGATGGGCCGGCTACCTAGACGTCACAGAGCAACTATTTGGCAGAATGCGCAAAGTGCATCTAGAGCTCATCGAAACCTGGGACGGACCGCAAAGCTCGCTCATCGCTCACTTTATGCTGAACGCGGTCAGCAAAAAAACCCAAGAAGCCATCTGCATGCCGTTACTTGAAAAATGGGAATTTAAGGATGACAAGGTGGCCGCCATTACGCCTTTCTACTACGACACCCATCTGCTCTCGAGGCAACTCTGAGCGTCTAATCTAGAGCTCCATGCGGGAAAAGATGCTTTTTAGCGTCGGATAAAGCTGACTGTAGGTTTGCTTGTAAATGTGGGAGTAGCATTCCGCGGCTTGTTGGTTTGGCTCTATACGCTCTGCCTCACCCACCATCGCCAGACACGCCCCTTCAACAGAGGTATACCAACCAACGGCCGCGGCACCCACCATCGCAGCGCCGCGGCCACTGGCCTCACAATCATCGTAACGCTCGACAGGCAGGTTCAGAACATCAGCCATAATCTGCGAGACCTGGTCACTCTGCGCACCGCCGCCAGAGAGGCGAATACGGGTAATAGGCGTTTTGGTCCTGCGTTCAATGCGCGCTTTGCCGGCACCCCGCCGGCCAAGCATTCATCCGTCCGAACCCGGATTTCCGATACATGAGCAAGAAGAAAACCGCAACGCCAAGCAGCAGCACCATCGCCCTGAATAAGAAGGCGAGGCACGAATATCACATCGAGGAGCGGTTCGAAGCCGGCCTGGCCCTGCCAGCCTATGAACAGGTTCTCAAGGCCTCCCATACTTTTAACCTGCTGGACGCCCGCCACGCCATCTCGGTCACCGAACGCCAGCGCTATATCCTGCGCGTGCGCACCATGGCCCGCG
>CAXEVD010000519.1:0-1806 GCA_963999395.1 uncultured Halieaceae bacterium | reverse complement strand
CGTCTCAGCTCTGTCAGTCGCCCCAATTCCTGCTGGTTTTGTCGCTGGTATTTCAGCACCAGGGGGTCCCACTTAGTGGCCATGCTGACCTCGCGCGATAATCTGCGCCATGGCGGCGGTCGCCCGCTCCATCGAGCATGCCTCGGTCGCTCCCTGACGGAGAAACTCCAGCATCATGGGCCTGATCGCAATGGCTTTGTCGAGCTCCAGGTCAGTGCCCTGCTCATAAGCCCCCACCATAATCAGATCCCTGTTTGACTCATACACTGACCACAACCGCCGAAATTCTGTCGCCATCTTGATTTCGTGCGCACCGAGCACCTTGGACGCCAATCTGGATATCGAGCCGCGCAAATTAATGGCGGGATAGAGCCCGGTATCAGCCAGTTCTCTGGATAACATAATCTGTCCGTCGAGCGAGGCCCTGGCCACCTCAACGATCGGATCCATGCCCTCATCGTGCTCAGAGAGCACGGTGTACACGCTGGTGATCGTGCCTGCGCTATCACCGGGACCACCACGTTCCACCAGCTTTGGCAAATCACTGAAGACCGACGGCGGATAGCCCTTGTTCGTAGGCGGCTCACCAGTGGCCAGACCAATCTCCCGTTGGGCATGCGCAATTCGGGTGAGACTGTCGCAAAGAAGCAACACATCCTTTCCTTGATCGCGAAAATATTCCGCCACCAAGTGAGCCACTTCAGCCGCCTGACGTCTCATGACGGATGCACAGTCAGAGGTCGCCAGAATCACCACAGACTTGCGCAAACCCTCGGGCCCGAGGCTCTCAGCAAGGAACTCACCGGCCTCTCGGCCGCGCTCGCCGATGAGCGCCAGCACCACAACATCAGCAACAGTGTGACGGGTCATCATACTCAGCAACGTACTCTTACCTACGCCAGAGCCGGCTATCAAGCCTACTCGTTGACCCTTGGCGAGCGTCAAAACACCATTGATCGCGCGCACGCCCACATCCATTGGCGTCGATACCGGTTGGCGATGTAGCGCCGGGATGCTCCGACCGTAAAAATTGGATACAAATCGCGGATGTATGAGTGGCTTGTCGTCCAGCGGATTACCCAGAGGGTCTATAACCCTACCTAGTAAATGTGCGCCGACTGGCAGACCCACACGACGATTGACCAAGCGAATTCGGCTCTCCCGCGAGACCCCCACGGTCTCTGAAAAAGGGATCAACTTGAGCGTCTCGCCAGAGAAAGCCACCACCTCGGCGGGTACGTTGGGTGCCCCGGGGTCATCCGTCTCGATTTCGCACATGGCGCCCAGCGGTGCCTTAAGGCCATCGCACTCCACAACATGACCCGAGACATGCCTGATCTTGGCCCATGTCCAAGCATCAGGCGCAGCCAACTGGGGCCAGCTTCGGTCAGGCCGCGGCTGCTCAGTAGTGTGTGGGCTCGGGTTCATGAATCCAGAAGCGAATCAGGGAACTGCGCTACCAGTTGCTCACGCAACTGATCAAATTCGCACTCAAGCAGTCGATCAATGACCAGATGGTCGTACTGAACAGAGATATCCCCATCTTTCAGATCCGGATCGACCGTTAAAGAAACGGGTCGGTCAGCCAACATTTCAGAGAGCTGCTCCTCAGGCAGCACTGCTGCCATCGCAGCGGACACCTTGATTTCCACCGGGACGCCCTCAGGAAATTCAATGTTCTCCAACGCAGTATTGAGATAAGCACGAAATGCCTGCTCATCGACTCTGAGCGACTGCAAACAAACGGTTTTGGCGATGTCGAGTGACAGATCTGTGACCACAGGCCAGATTCTGGGGAGTGCGTCT
>CAXEVD010000518.1:0-1821 GCA_963999395.1 uncultured Halieaceae bacterium | reverse complement strand
ATTTCTAGCAAGAGGCGAGCAGCAACTCTCTGGAGAACCTCAACTTAACCCGCTTGTCTATCTGAAGCTGGATTAGCTTGTTTCATAAGTCGCTCTCAAGTGGAAGAGAGTCCTGGCCTTGTCTAACCTCGTTATTGGCGATGGCCTCCTTTATTATATAATGATAATCATTCGCATCTCCATGGGCGCACCGTAATGATGCTCGCAGTCGATTCTGCAACGAAGGAACTTGAGAAACGCGTAAGGTTTGGTAAAAACCCAGATTCACCGGATCTTCTTTACGCCTACCTCGATCTCTACAAAGAGCAACTGTCTGAGTTGGGTGCAGAGGCAGCACAAGCTTACCTCACAGAGATAATCGACCTATTGTTAGCGACTATCTGTGATCCGCTAGTGCCTTACCAATGGCGTGCACTGTGCCTAGATAATATTCATAAGCCAGTATTTGATCTTAGTAAGCTTTCCAAGACTAAAGATAATCGCAGAATATTCAGAAATAAAACCCATGAAATAAGTGTGCTGACGAGGCACCTATTCACGTATCGAGGTGCCTTGTGACAAGCAATAAGAAAAGACGCGTTATGGACAGCATGGGCGAACTGGAAGTAGACGAAGGGGCACTGTACGGCGCGCAAACCCAGCGCGCGCTCAATAATTTTCCTATCAGCGGAGCTAGCATGCCTGTGGAATTTATCAAGGCGCTACTTCAGATAAAAAGAGCGGCAGCTCTCGGGAATCAACAACTGGATTGTTTACCAGAAGAAATTAGCAGTGCTATCGACAATGCCTGCTTAACCCTTCTCAATGATCCCAATTTGATTCAGCACTTCCCGGTGGACGTCTTTCAGACCGGTTCGGGTACGAGCTCTAATATGAATGTTAATGAGGTGGTAGCAACATTAGCGTCCAGAGCATCTGACTTAACCATAAATCCAAACGACCACGTTAATTTCGGCCAGAGCAGTAATGACGTAATCCCCACGGCAATTCACGTTAGTGCGGTGACAGCTGTCTCTAGAGACTTGCTCCCCGCCATCGATGAGCTGATATCCGCGATATCTCTAAAATCTGACGCGCTGCAAGGTGTCTGTAAAACGGGGCGTACCCACCTTATGGACGCCATGCCTGTCAGGATGGATCAAATTCTAGAGGGCTGGGCGGCTCAACTGGAAAACGCAAGGGCTCTGATTAGTAGTACTCTTGCTCACCTGCAGTATGTGGCTCTCGGTGGGACCGCCGTGGGCACTGGTATCAATACACATCGTGACTTCTCGGCTGCGTCGACGCAGATATTATCGACGAACATGGGGCTTGAGTTCTTTCCTGCGAAGGAACATTTTTCTCTAATCGGCTCTCAAGATTCTGCGGTCGCATTGTCGGGCCAACTAAAAACCCTTGCAGTTGCTTTGCTGAAGATCTCAAATGATCTGAGGTGGATGAATTCCGGACCGCTCGCAGGGTTGGGCGAGATAAGTCTTGAGCCACTTCAACCTGGCTCTTCGATCATGCCAGGCAAAGTCAATCCAGTAATACCAGAGGCCGTAGCGATGGTGGCAGCGCAGGTGATAGGCAATGACGCCGCAATTACCATCGCGGGGCAGTCCGGCAACTTTGAGCTGAACGTGATGCTCCCCTTAATTGCTAACAATTTACTTGAAAGCGTTTCCTTGCTTAGCAACAGTGTGCCGCTTCTCTCGAAGAGGGCGATAGCGACGTTTGAAGTCAATCGGGACAATCTCAATACCGCGTTGCATAGGAATCCCATACTCGTTACGGCTCTGAATCCCATCATTGGGTACGATAAGGCTGCTGAAATAGCGA
>CAXEVD010000517.1:0-1831 GCA_963999395.1 uncultured Halieaceae bacterium | reverse complement strand
ACCCGGGCGCTGGTCAACCTCATCTACGGCGGCCGCCGGGTGAAGTCACTGGCAATCGGCGGCATCGGTAACAAACGGTCCAGCACCGGAGGAGCGCCGGCATGAAAGCCATACCGTTCATGAAGTGGCGCTGGGTGGCCGTGGCACTGTCCGCGGCCACATTGCTGGCTGCCATCGGTTCGCTCTCTGTCAGGCAGCTTAACTGGGGCCTTGATTTCACGGGCGGCACTCTGGTCGAAGTGGCCTACAGCGACAGCACCGATCTGGGTGCGATTCGCACGGTGCTGGATCAGGAGGGCTACGAGGGCGCCGTGGTGGTCAGCTTTGGTACTGACAAGGATGTGTTGGTGCGCTTGCCGGACGGCTACTCGGATGAGCAGGGTGCATTGATGGTCGATAAGCTTCGGGCGGCCACCGACATGAGCATCGAGCTGCGCCGGATCGAGTTTGTCGGACCCCAAGTGGGTGAAGAGCTGAGAGACGATGGCGGGATCGCCATGCTCACTGCTCTGGGCTTGGTGATGCTCTATGTTGCCTTCCGTTTCCAGATTAAGTTTGCGCTCGGCGCGGTGATCGCATTGGCCCACGACGTGATCTTTACCTTGGGTTTCTTCTCGCTCACGGGATTAGAGTTTGACCTGACGGTGCTGGCGGCACTGCTGGCGGTGGTGGGTTATTCGCTGAATGACACCATCGTGGTGTCCGACCGCATCCGGGAGAATCTGAGGAAAATTCGTCGCGCCAGCCCCGGGGAGGTGATCGATATCTCCCTCACCGAAACTCTGGGCCGAACACTGGTTACATCGTTAACCACGTTGCTGGTACTGGCCGCACTCGCCTTGTTTGGCGGTGAGATGATTTTCGGATTCGCCGTGGCGCTGTTAGTGGGTGTCGCGGTGGGAACCTACTCCTCCATGTACGTGGCGGCGACCACGCTACTGCAATTGGGTGTGAGCAAAGAGGATGTCATGGTGCCAGAGCGCGAGGGCGCCGATCAGGAAGGTTTGATGCCCTAGCGAAGCGTTGGTGAGAGCGGAGCGTCTGAGAGAGCGAAGCTTTAGCGAGAAATTCTCAGGCAGCAGACCACTTCACCAGCGGCAGCAGCTGACGCATCAGCTTGCTGTTGGCACAGACCACATTGCCGCTGCCAAACCAGCCCTCACCACCCGACAAATCAGTGATGAGTCCGCCGGCCTCGCGAACCAGTAATGCGCCGGCGGCGATGTCCCACTGGTTCAGCCCCATCTCCCAAAACCCGTCGAGGCGCCCCGCAGCAACATAGGCCAGATCCAGCGAGGCAGCACCGGCCCGGCGAACACCCATTGAGCGACTGGTGATGGCTGCAAGGGATTGGGTATACCAGTCCAGGTTCTCATCGCAGTGGCCCATAAAGGGCACCCCGGTGCCAATGAGGGAATCGTTGAGTTCATGCCGACTGGCAACGCGAATACGGTGGCCGTTCAGCTGTGCGCCACGGCCGCGGGAGGCAATGAATTCCTCCCGTCGCACCGGGTCATAGACCACCGCGTGCTCGATCTTGCCGCGATGTAAACAGGCAATGCTGATTGCGTAGTGGGGGATACCCCGCAGAAAGTTGCTCGTGCCGTCCAGCGGGTCGATAACCCAGGTGTAGTCGGAGTCTTCGTTGCCCGACAGGCCGCTCTCTTCGCACAGAAATCGGTGCTCGGGATAAGCCTTACCCAGCTGGTATAGAATTTCCTGTTCCGCGGCGATGTCGACCTCCGTGACGAAGTCTGCGGCGGCCTTCGCCTGATACCCGACCCGATCCATATCGTCCGAGGCGCGCACAATCAGATCCCCTGCTTTGCGG
>CAXEVD010000516.1:0-1842 GCA_963999395.1 uncultured Halieaceae bacterium | reverse complement strand
GTCGGTGCGGAGGTTGCGGCCTGGGGTTTGCAGACGCAGGTATTTGAGATGAGCTGGACGCCAACACCGTTGATGTGGGCCCTTGGGCCTGCTCTCGGCGCCGTGATCGTGGGCGCGTTGGGCGTCTGGTCGTGCCGGCGGGTTGTTAACGTCCCGCCAGTGGTGATTCTTCGAGAGGTCTGAGCAGGAGCTTTGGTGGCTTAATGCCGCGCAGTACCCCGGGTCACGCTTAACCTAGAAGATGGGCTACTGTATCCCGCTCTTCAGTCAGTTCCTGGGCGGTAGCATTCATTTTTTCCCGGCTGAATGCAGAGAGTTCGAGGTCTTGCACGATCTCCCAGTCACCATTGGCGCAGCGGCAGGGGAACGAGTAAATGAGTCCGGGCTCGATGCCGTAGGATCCGTCGGAAATGACCCCCATGGAAACCCAATCGTCGGCTGGCGTACCCAGCGCCCAGCTGCCCATATGATCCACGGCGGCGTTGGCGGCTGAGGCGGCGGAAGAGGCCCCCCGGGCCTGAATGATGGCGGCACCCCGCTGTTGCACCGTGGGGATAAAGGTACCGCCATACCATTCCATGTCCAGACCGTTCATGGCCGACTCGCCAGACACCAAGGCGTGGTGAAGGTCGGGGTACTGCGTCGCGGAATGATTGCCCCAGATCGTCATTTGGCGAATGTCGTTGACGGTAGACCCGGTCTTCTGAGCGAGCTGGATTTTAGCGCGGTTGTGGTCGAGCCGTGTCATGGCGGTGAACTGCCGGGGGTCGATATCCGGTGCGTTACGTTGAGTGATCAGCGCGTTGGTATTGGCGGGGTTACCCACCACCAGCACCTTGATGTCCCTGCTGGCAACGGCGTTAATCGCCTTGCCCTGCAACCCAAAAATAGCAGCGTTGGCCTCAAGCAGGTCTTTGCGCTCCATGCCGGGACCCCGGGGACGCGCGCCGACCAGTAGCGCGTAATCCGAATCTTTGAACGCGACCTCCGGGTCGTCGGTGCAGATCACGTCTGCCAGTAGCGGAAAAGCGCAGTCATCGAGTTCCATTTTGACGCCACCGAGCGCGTCCATCGCCGGAGTGATGTCGAGCAGTTGCAGAATGACAGGTTGGTCATCACCCAGCATCGAACCCGAAGCGATGCGAAAGAGCAGGGCGTAACCGATTTGTCCTGCGGCTCCGGTGACAGTAACGCGTGCGGGTGATTTCATGATGGGGTTCCTTGCTCGTCGGGAATCTGTAGTGGGTTGGAAGCGGCACGGATTGTCCTGTCAGACGGCCGAAAACTCAAGTCACGGGCCAAAATGCCCCCCAGCCGCCTTTTGCGCCGCGAAGTGGTCTCTCATATCATCCCCAGCATCTCGCACAGCACCTCTCGCAGTACAGGGCGCGCGCAGGACGCTCAATGCGCGAGGGCATGGCAGGAAGAAATGATGTCGCAGACAGATCAGCACAGCGTCCGGGTCAGTGATGGCAGGGACACCCGCAAGGACCGGCTTGAGTTCAACAAGCTGCGCAAGCGATTGCGCCGACAGACCGGCAAGGCCATCGCTGATTTCAACATGATCGAGGCGGGTGATCGCATCATGGTATGTATTTCAGGCGGCAAAGACTCCCACGCCATGCTCGAGCTGCTGATCTCGTTGCGGTCCAGTGCGCCGATCGACTTTGAAATTGTGGCTGTGACCCTGGACCAAAAGCAGCCCGGTTATCCCGAGGACGTCTTGCCCGATTATCTGGAAACGCTGGGCGTGCCCTTTTACATATTGGAGAAGGACACATACAGCGTCGTGCGCAGCATCATTCCCGAAGGCAAGACGACCTGTGGCCTGTGCTCGCGGTT
>CAXEVD010000515.1:0-1844 GCA_963999395.1 uncultured Halieaceae bacterium | reverse complement strand
CTCCATCACCGCCGCCTTGGCCTTATTGCCCGTAGTGGCTATGGCAGGCCATCCCCAGGGTGGCGATCACGCTGTTGCAGCTGAGCGGATGGGGGCTGACGTTGTCTGGGCCTCTGACGCGCGGGGCCGCATGCACACGGTTGGCGGCGCAGAGATGGCAACGCTCGACAACGTCCGCCTTGGCGATACCGTTGTTGGTGTCTTCACCGAAGTCTTGGTGCTCTCTCTTAAGGAGACCTAATCAGCGCGCTTGCGTCGTCTGGTGTATCCCTGAAACCCGGCTTTTGCCGGGTTTTTTATTCGCATACGCAGAGATGCTGTATCGCGGGAAAATAGAGCGCCGCCTTGATCGGCGCCTCCACTGTCCACTCCATCTCACTGATCAGCTCAACATAATTTTCGAGCTGCTCTCGATAAGTGTCACTCTCCCGCGCTTCAAAGTCAGCCAATGGCTCGCCCGCCATCGGCTCGCTGGTCTTGTAGTCAATAACCCAGCGCACGCCCTGGGGGGCGTCCAAGAAAGTGCGGTCAATAACGAAGTTTTTGACCTCTCCTGCCTCGATCCGGCTGATCGCGAGTTCAGAACGCGCGTCAATTTGAGCACCCAGAATCCAACGGCCTGTGTCACAGCTCAGCGTCCGCTCCGCGAGTTCAGAGATTCTGGTTTTTGCGCGTTCAGCGCTTTGCGGCGTGAGGGTGTAGTGGGAAAGGTTGTGATCGATCCATAACTGCACCCTCGGATCTCGCGCGCTCACCAGCGACGTCTCAGATGCGGCCAGCTCCAGCACGCGGTGTGCCACCACGCCAATAACGCGCTCTACACGATTGTCGGTACCTAGTGAGATGGCTGCCGTGGTGCTTGGATTGATAGCGGCGAAGTTCAGCTGGTCAGCACCCTCGCGGCCACCCGCTTGCATAGCTTTTTGCGTATTCAAGGTTAGCCGGTAGCGGGAAGGGTGCCGTTCTTTCCCATAGGTACTGCCAGTATCATGGGGCATGGGTTCTGTCACTGATTGAGTCGTGACGCCGATGGATGCGGCCTGTGATGACATGAGTAATCGCAGGAGCGAGCCGGAGACTCCCTCTGTGGCGCCCTCTTCCTCAACCGAATCTACTGAGGCCGTTAAATAGGCGGCAACCTTGGCTCTGGTTACACCAACGTAAAGCAATCTCTTGAGCTCTTCCTGATCTTTATTTTTCTGCAACCAGTTCAGATAGTTATAAAGAGTTCTTGACTCTTTGTCGTCGTCATTAGCGGAAATCAGTAATCGCCGGTCTCTCTCGTCCTGGTGCCAATGCCAGCGAATCAGTTCTCTCTGGAGTGCCCGCGCGCGCTTTTGCAGGTGCGGCATCAACACGTAATCAAACTCGAGCCCTTTAGCCTTGTGCAGCGTCATGATCGTAACCGCATGACCAGTGTCGCTGGACTCCAATCCTGTTGTCGCAATCTCTCGTTCAAGCCATTCTAGGTCCAGTCCCAAACCCAGCTGTTCGGCCTTACGGAGCGCGGCCAAAAACGCCTCGACGCATCGCAAATCGTGACTAGACGTTGCCAGTGCGCCACCCAGACGCAACCAGATCTGTTCGACCCATATCGACAGGGCCAGACGATCACGCTTCATTTCGGCCCACTGTAATACGGCGGAAATCTGCCGCAGACGGATGGCCTCGTCATCAGCGATTCCCGGAAGCTGCTCTAGCGCCCGCATGAGATTGAGGGGTCGCTCGGGATGCGCCGCCAACAACCGGGCTAGTGTGGGCAACGAGACGCCACACCACGGCCCTCTGAGAAGCGAAACCGCCGCGACCGTGTCGGCTGGATTCGCAAGATAACGGCACAGGGC
>CAXEVD010000514.1:0-1848 GCA_963999395.1 uncultured Halieaceae bacterium | reverse complement strand
CCCTGTGCGGCATCAACATGCGGTAGCGCTCCCGCAGCCCGGCAAATCTCGCCAATCCCAGCCACATCATTGACCACGCCAATCTCGTTATTGGCGTGCATCACGCTGACCAAAATTGTGTCTTCTCGCAGCGCAGACTGAATCATTGCAGGCGTGGTTAGCCCCTGCTCATCCGGATCCAGATAGGTCACCTCGTAACCCTCACGCTCCAACTGCCGGCAGGTATCGAGCACGGCTTTGTGCTCAATCTTAGAAGTAATAATGTGCTTACCCTTCTTGTGATAGAAGTGCGCCACCCCTTTGATCGCGAGGTTATCTGATTCAGTTGCCCCAGAGGTCCAGACGATCTCTCGCGGATCGGCGTTGATGAGCTCGGCCACCTGATTACGCGCGTTCTCGACGGCCTCCTCAGCCTTCCAGCCAAACACGTGAGAGCGGGATGCGGGATTGCCGAAGACGCCTTCAGTGGACAGGCAGTCCGACATGACCTGGACCACCCGCGGGTCGACCGGCGTTGTCGACAGGTAGTCGAGGTAAATCGGTGTTTGTACTGTCACCGGTGCATTCATGTTCTTTCCATCTCTCTCTGCTGTACTCGCGCGATCAGCTCGCTGGTCGCACTGTCGTTACCGAATAGACAGGGTCTGAAATGCCCCGTCCGTCATCTGCTGGCTGGGGCGACGCCCACGTCCATCCATCAAATCTCCCAGACTGATATGGCTGAGAAAATCGTGGATTTGGCCAGAGAGGTCCTCCCACAAATGATGCGTCAGGCAGGTCTCTCCCTGTTGGCAGTTACCCTTGCCCTGACAGTTGGTCACATCGACCGACTCATCGACTGCATCAATAATCTCGGCGACATAAATCTCGGCGCCGCTGCGTGCGAGACGGTAGCCACCACCGGGTCCTCTGGCACTGGTCACCAGCTGCCCGCGGCGCAATTTAGCGAACAATTGCTCCAAATAGGACAAGGAAATCTCCTGCCTACCGGAAATGTCCGCCAATGAGACCGGTCGACTGCCACCATTAATGGCCAGGTCGAGCATGGCAGTGACGGCGTATCGCCCACGTGTCGTCAGTTTCATGCGACAGATTGTCCTATTCCCGACTATTTTAGTCAAGAATAAGCCAAGGTGGTGTCAGTCGGCTTTTCGACCCGCAGTTTTCTGGGTTTCGGTGAGAATACCCCGCAGGATATTGAGCTCCATTTCGTCCAATCGCACCCGGTTATAAAGTCGCTTCAGTCGCCGCATGAGCTGGCGAGGGGCCTCCGGGTTAAGGAATTCGATATCGATCAGTGTCTCTTCCAAATGCGCGTAGAAACGGGTCATGTCCTCTGCCTTGGCAAAAGGTGTATCCCACTCTGCGTCCTCAGGGACCGCCGTCTGACCGTCCAACTGCGTCATGCGGCACTCGTAAGCTACGATTTGCACCGCCATGGCCAAATTAAGGCTCGGATACGCTTCATGGGTGGGGATATGGCAGTGCAGATTGCAGCGCTGCAACTCCTCATTCAGTAGCCCGCGATCCTCACGGCCGAAAAGGATCGCCACCCGCTCAGACTCGGCGTGTTGAGCAATCCGCTCTGCGCAACGGCGGGCGTCTTGCACCGGCCAGGGAATGCGGCGCTCCCGCGCACTGGTACCGACCACAAATTGACAGTCGGCAATCGCCTCTTCGAGGGTCTCCACCACGCGGGCGTTCTCCATCACATCCACCGCGGACGCAGCGCGCCAGGTCGCCTCAGCCGCGGGGTATTCCAGCGGCGCCACCAGCGTCAGCCGGGTCAGGCCCATGTTTTTCATGGCCCGCGCTACACCCCCGATGTTGCCACTATGCGTGGTGTGG
>CAXEVD010000513.1:0-1863 GCA_963999395.1 uncultured Halieaceae bacterium | reverse complement strand
GGGCAAGGTGATTCTCACATTCTGATATGACCGGCTTCCGGTTCAATACCGCTCCAGAGCTGCGCGTCGGCCTAGGTATTGCGCGCGAGGTGGAGGCGTATTGCGCCCAGCTAGGCATCAAGCGACCGCTTCTGGTGACCGACCCGGGCTTAGTCTCGGCGGGTTTGGTCGCTCCCGTGCATGAGGCCATGGCCGCGAAGTGCGAGCACGTCTGTCTCTTTGCCGAGGTGACCGCAGACCCAGCTGAGTCGGTGGTGCTCGACGCGTTGGCCGTGCTGCAGGCGGGCGAGGCGGATGGTGTGGTCGGACTCGGCGGCGGCAGTTCGATGGATGTTGCCAAAGCCATCGCCGTGTTGGCGGCGGGCACCCAAACCCTCGCAGAGGCCTACGGCGTAGACCAGGTTGTCGGAGGTCGGCTACCGCTCATTCTCATTCCCTCTACCGCAGGTACCGGATCCGAGGTGACGCCGGTGGCGGTGATCACCACGGGCGAGACCACCAAGGCGGGCATCAGTTCGCCTGTATTGCTGCCCGATATCGCGGTGCTCGATGCCGAACTGACGCTGGGCCTGCCGGCTCACGTGACGGCCATGACCGGTATCGATGCCATGGTGCACGCCATTGAGGCCTATACCTCAAAGATTAAAAAGAACCCGGTGTCTGACATGCTCGCCAGGCAGGCGCTGACCCTGCTGAGCGCTAATCAGCGACGCGTGTTGTCTCATCCCGATGATGTCGCGGCGAGGGAAGCGATGTTGCTGGGTGCCACGCTGGCAGGCCAGGCTTTTGCCAATGCGCCGGTTGCCGCGGTGCACGCGCTGGCTTACCCATTGGGCGGTCACTACCACATGCCCCATGGGCTCAGTAACGCGCTCATGCTGCCCGCGGTGTTGCGGTTTAATGCGCCTGCTGCCGAGGCGCTTTATTTGGAGCTGGCACCCTTGTTGCCCGAGCCGGTTGCGCCGGGTCTTGAGGGTTTTGTGACTTGGTTTGAGGACCTTATTGCCGATGCCGCACTGCCGACCACGCTGTCGGCGGCTGACGTGCCAGAGAGTGATCTGCCGATGCTGGCGGCTGACGCCATGCAGCAGCAGCGCCTGTTGGTGAACAATCCGGTCGAGGTCGATGAGGCTGCTGCGTTGGCGCTGTATACCGCTGCCTGGAGTGGCTCGGCGTGAGCGATCGTGCAATGCCCTCCGCTCGGTCGGACTATCCGATCTTTTATTCACTCGAATCCCGTTGGGCGGACAACGATATCTATGGCCACATTAATAATGTCGCCTACTACGCTTACTTCGATTCGGTGGTGAATCGCTTTCTCATTGAGGAGGGTGGTTTGCGCCCGGGCGTCGACACCGTGGTGGGCTACGTCGTGAACTCAAGCGCTGACTATTTCTCCCCTGCCAGCTATCCCGCGACGCTGACGTTGGGGCTCAAAGTCCTCCGCATCGGCGAGAAGTCCGTGCGCTGGGAAGTCGGCGTGTTTGCATCCGATGCGAAGCAAAGCTGCGTCACCGGCACGTTTACCCATGCCTTTGTCGATCGGGAATCTGGTCGTTCAGCGCCGGTTCCCGAAGGAATTCGACGCTCAATCGAGTCGTTGCCTGCGGCCGACTGATTGGCAGAGTTACGCTTGCGACAACGCAGGATCTCTGCGGGGCCTCAGCGTCACCGCGAAGACGATGAGCAGAATCAACACCGCGCCCCAGCCCGCCGCGGGCTGATAGTACTGGTAGAGAAAGCCACCGCTAATTGGGCCCAGAACAAATCCTGCGGCGGGGCAGGCGCTCACCAACCCCGACACGCTTCCTTGCTCCTCAGCCCCCACGGCGAGAGACGCACCGGCGGCGACGGCGGGCATTA
>CAXEVD010000512.1:0-1866 GCA_963999395.1 uncultured Halieaceae bacterium | reverse complement strand
TTGCTAGCAACAAGCAAGAGGCATGAAGCGAGCGGCCGGATCAGGTTGTGAAAGCCGCTCTCATTATGAGTGATCTTGCAGAAAATAGCGGTCAAACGCCGCAGCAAGGGGGAGTATCGGTGAGCGATGAGTTAATTGCCCGCCTGGACCAGCTGGAGTCTCGACATCAGATCGAGGCGCTGGTCAGCAATTATTGCCACGGTTTCGACAAGCGAGACTATGATCGGTTTTTGTCGATCTGGTGGGATGATTGCGTGTGGAAAATCGGCCCACCTTTTGGCGATTTTGCCGGTCACGATGGCATTCATGAGGCGACATACGAGGTGCTCTGGCCTGCTTGGGCCCAATCGCAGCACGTGACGTCGAATTTGGTGGTGGAGTTCACTGGGCCCGATACCGCGACCGGACTCTGCGACGTGGACTGCATGGGGCTGCTGACGGACAGCACCGAGGCCACCTTCGTCGGCGCGACCTATCAAGACAGCTACGCGCGACGTGACGGCATTTGGCGGATCTCCGAGCGGGAGGTCACCATCCATTATTTCAACCAATTCGCGGGCACGACACTCAGTGCTCCGGAGGGGTAGTCCTGCGTTGAAGAACCGGACGCCCAATCAATTAAAACAGCTACAACACATGAAGAGGGTAAAGCCATGAAAATAGGATCAAGACAGACTGTTCTCAGCGCTGCGGTATTGGCCGCTCTGACGGCGTTGCCCGTTGCGCCCGTTGCGCTGGGTCAGGACGGCGTGCTGGAGGAAGTGGTCGTGACGTCTCGAAAGCGGACAGAAAATCTGCAGGATGTCGGCTTCGCGGTAAGCGCGCTTACTAAAAGCGAGATCGAAGGACAGTTCGCTCGCGATATTACGGATCTGGCCAATATCTCACCCAACATTGTGATCGATGACACAGCACAGGGTCCGGGCGGTGTGGCCGCGATTTTCATTCGCGGCATTGGGGTGGCCGACGTTGAAAAGAATTTTGACCCCGCGGTCGCCGTGGTCGTCGACAATATGTTTATCGGTTCCAATGCGGGCAGCTTGCTTCGCAGTATCGATCTTGAGGGTATGGAAGTGTTGCGCGGCCCGCAGGGCACGCTATTTGGTCGAAACACGATTGGCGGTGCAATTAATATCACGCGTTCACGCCCCACTGGAGAGTTGGGCGGCAAGGTGCGGGTCGGATATGAGAACTACGACACCTTCTATGCAGACGGCATTTTCAATTTTGGCATTGGTGAAAACCTCGCCGTGAAGCTGTCCGCGGCGAAACGCGACCAGCAAGAGGGATACTACGGTAACGATTATGTGGGCCGTGATGTAGGCCGCAACGATTACCAATCGCTGGGCGCCAACATTTTATGGACCCCCACTGACTCGCTGGAGCTCGAATACACGGGGCAGTTTGAGGAGACTGAACAGGATACGCCGCCGCTTCTGAACAACGCACAGCCCCGGCACCTGTTTTGTTCTGCCTATGGATTCTGTGCCCCCAGTCTAGACTCGACCATCACGGGTAGCCGTTATAAAACGGCAAATGTCGGTTATATCCCGCCTGATCCTGGTGGTGCGGCGTTCGCTACCTCGACCCCCGATCAGGCTCAAGAAGCCGAGATGCTCGCAACCTTCGACGCGGATACTCATATTATCGAGGCGAGATGGCAGGCGACTGACGCGATTAAGATTGACTACATCTTCGGGTCCTACGAGTCAGACGAGACAATCATATCTAACTGGGACGGTACGCCGGAATTTCTTTATGGTACCGACCGTCCCGCGACCTACGAGCAAATTACGCACGAGCTCAGAGTCTCTTGGGATAACGGCGGCCCAATTAATGCCGTTGTCGGCGGTTATCTCTGGGATT
>CAXEVD010000511.1:0-1866 GCA_963999395.1 uncultured Halieaceae bacterium | reverse complement strand
TCATCGCCTTCGGTGACAGCGGCAATCGGCGCGGCTGCGTAATGATAAAAATCGGGAGCCAATAGCGCCGCGGAAAGGTCGTGTTGCGTCATCACGATGCAAATCTCCCTCGCCAAAACACAGTGGTGGTTGCGTGATTCGCGGTGCCGGGCATCGCGCGTTTTAGTGCCAGAGACGCCAAGAAATCGCTGTATCCAAGGCGCCTGTCAGTCGGCGGAAATGTAACCGAAGCCGCTGGTGGTGGGAAGAAAAATTGACATCCGAACGGACTGCGCCGAAGACACAAGGAGCAATACATATCTGCGGCGTGGAAAGAAGCGGTAACAAAGGAGAACGGTGCTATATTGATTCGCCCTTCAGGGATATCGAGACGGCCTGACAAGACCGTGAGCACCTTCCTCCACTCTGCCGATCGTGACCGCGCAGCGAACAGGACAGTCAAATGAAAAATCTGTACCGCAGTGTGATCTTTTTTTGCGCGACCGTTGCACTGACAACGCAACACAGCGCTGCCGGCGAGAAGGACGACGTGGCCTTTTACAGCGAACGAGCCGTTGAGCTCTTGCGCGATGCGATCAGTCGTGAGACTGCGCACGGGCAAGGGCTGGTGCCGGCCTACGCGGAGTCTCTGAAGCAAGTATTTCTTGCCGCCGGGTTCCCGCCGGAAACTCTGACTATCGTGCCTTACGGCGAGACTGCTTCACTAGTGGTCCGCTACAAGGGCGACGGGAGCAGCGGGCGAGAGCCGATCCTGTTTTCGTCCCACATGGACGTCGTGCCCGCCGACCCCGAGAGCTGGCTGCGACACCCCTTTGAGCTGCAGGCCGATGACACTTTTTTCTACGGTCGCGGGGTGTTGGATAACAAGTTTGATGTGACGATCCTCACCACCTTATTTGTGTGGCTGAAGGAATCCGGGTTCGTCCCGAACCGAGACCTCGTCATTGCCTTCACCGGTGATGAAGAGTCCTTCCAGGAAACCGTGCAACAGCTGGCCCGCGACTACCGTCATTTCGTTGACGCCGAATACGCGCTGGTCGTTGATGGCGGAGGCGGTGTGCTGAATGACGCCAATGAGGCCATCCAGTTTCAGGTGGGCTTTGCGGAGAAAACCTACGCAACATTTTCTATGACTGCCAAAAACCCCGGCGGGCACAGTTCAATGCCGCGGGCGGACAACGCCATCTATGACCTCGCGCACGCCATTCAGCGCCTTGAGGCTTATACCTTTCCGGTTGAGACCAATGAGATCACGCTGACCTACTTTGCCCGCACCGCGCCTCTCCTCAATAACGAGGTGGGTGACGCCATGGCCGCACTGGTTGCTGACAAGGGCGATGAAGAAGCGATCGCGACGCTGCGGGCACAACCCCAATACGTGGGCAGCCTCGGGACAACCTGCATCCCAACCATGCTATCCGGCGGACACGCAGAAAATGCACTGCCTCGTGCGGTTACCGCGGTGGTGAACTGCCGTATTTTCCCCGGTCATACACCCGCAGAGATCATGCGAGAACTGCAGCGCGTGACTGATAACCCGGATCTCGAATGGCGTGTTGCGGGGGTGCCAGTCGCCAGCCCCGCCTCACCTTTCAATACAGAAGTGATGGACGCGATTGCCGCGTCATTGGAACCGATTCACGGCGCTCTGCCGATCGTGCCAAAAATGGGCTCTGGCACCACTGATGGCGCCTATTGGCGCGCGGCGGGCATACCGAGCTACAGCTTTACGGGGATTTTCATCAACCCCAAAGACAGCTTTGCCCATGGGCTAAACGAGCGTATACCCAAAGCCTCTGTGGGTGAATCGTTGCGCTTCTGGCGGGCGATGATTGATGAACTGGCGACGCCCAAAAACTGATTGAC
>CAXEVD010000510.1:0-1868 GCA_963999395.1 uncultured Halieaceae bacterium | reverse complement strand
TAGATAAAGGGCACGAAATACCTAGTACATCGTGGAGAGGACATCTTTCAGACGTTTCATCTCCTCTAACGCACGACCAGTTCCCAAAACTACGCATGACAACGGGTCGTCGGCGATAGACACTGGCAGGCCCGTGGCGTGACGCAAAACAAAATCCATATTACCCAACAGAGCACCACCTCCGGTAAGCACAATGCCCTTGTCAACGATATCGGCCGCCAGTTCCGGCGGCGTCGCCTCGAGCGCCGCAAAAAACTGCCTAGCAGGAGGATAAATGGTCTTGCCCGCGGCTTTTTCGGCGCGCACAAACGCTGACAATCGTGACATGTAAGGCTGTTCGAATTCGCCTTGTAGTAGCGAGAGCCACTCTGAGCGTAATCGAATCTCACTACTCATGAACGCTTCCGAAAACGAGCGAGCCCTTGGCCCGAAACCAACAACACCCCCAACCATACCAGCGCAAACGACGTCGCAGTCGCAGTATCGATGGATTCACCGAGCGCGGTCTGAGCGACCAGTAGCTGCAGCGAAGGCCCCAGATAGGCTGTGAGGCCCACCACACTCAGTGGTAGCAATCGGGACGCCGCGATATAGGTCAGGAGCGGCGCCGTAGTATAGACCCCCGCCAGCACCAAAAAGCTATCCACCTTGAGTCCGTGCTGACCCATCCCTGCCCCACCGGTCAGCCATAACCAGCCCAGCGCGAACGGGGCCATACAGAGGGTTTCAATAAACAAGCCCTCCATGGTGTCTGCGACTATTTTCTTTCGAATGGCGCCATAGAACGCAAAGCTGCTTGCGACCACCAGGCTAATCCATGGCAAGCTGCCACAGGCCCAGAGCTGCAGTGTTACGGCGACAACAGCCAGCAAAACCGCTATCCACTGGGCTGTCCCCATCACCTCCTTGAAGGCGACTTTGCCCACTAAAATCGTTAGCAGTGGCAGCATGAAGTAGCCGAGGCTGGCTTCCGTCGCACGCCCGTTCGACACGGCATAAACGAACACACCCCAATTGAGACTCAACAGCACCGTCCCCAGCGCACTCCAAGCCAGCAGGCTTGGCACCCTGACCATCAGCCAGGTCGCCCGCAGTCGGCCCGCCCAAATCAGGACTGCCACCGCGACCGGTAGGCTCCAGATTGCCCGGTGCGCGACCACGTCCTGAGGACGCACGGGGGCTGTCTCCACCCAATACAACGCCGCCACGCCCCAAATGACGTTAGCGATCACCGCGAGGGACAGACCGGTCTTCAACTCTTGCGCGGTGTGCTGCGCTGCCATCATTGCTTCATCTCATACCGTTTGGCGTTGCACTGTAGCGAGGTACTTGGCGAGGTTACACCAGGCGGAATGGCCGGCAGAGTCATTTTCAAGCCTGTTCGGCAAGTCATAGAGGATGATATGTTCCTCAATTAAGACAGGCATCGAGTTCACATGCATCTCGACCCGCGATTAATCGTCAACATCGCGTTGGCTGCGACCCTCTTCTTGGCAACAATGACGGCGCCAAGCGCTGATCCACGAACACCCTTGCCCGAGCATGTTGGCGGGTGGCAGCGCGCCCTTTTTCCACTCCGTATTCCTGTCACCCGACTGACTGAGGGCCGAATGCGCCATTTCACGGAGCACTGCACCGCAGTGGCCATCACACCCGGCCCCAACAGTCTTTTCGTGAGCGCCTGGCACTGCTTTGACGACTACCGCTCCACCATCACGCCGATACAATTAATCGACCCTGACACTGCGACACCGGTCCCGATAAAGCTACTCGAGACCGGGGGCTCGATGCAGCAGGATTGGGCATTACTCACGCCGGATCTGCCTCTCCCCATCGATAGCTGGATCCCAATCTCTACTACCCCCCAT
>CAXEVD010000509.1:0-1877 GCA_963999395.1 uncultured Halieaceae bacterium | reverse complement strand
TGCCGCATCCATTGGTCAGAGTGATTCTCGCCGAGCAACTTTATCGGGCTTGGTCGGTTCAGGCCGGGCATCCCTACCACCGGGGTAACTGATGGCCAGAAGCCTGGATGCACTGCGTGACACCCGCCGGGAGTGGATGATCAATCGCTCTCGCCTGATCGCGTCGGTGCTGGCGATCACCGTTGTGCTGGGTGTGCTGGTCTATCGTTACTACTCGCTGCAGATTTTGCAGCACGATGATTTCATGACCCAGTCGGATCGAAACCGGATCCGGGTTGAGGTGATTCCGCCCACGCGTGGGCAGATTGTGGATCGCAAAGGGCGGCTGCTGGCCGCGAATAAACCGACCTTTGTCGTTGGCGTGATCCGGGAGCGCAGTGAAGATCCCGCCGCATTGGTCGAGACGCTCACTGACCGCTTGTCGCTGACGGATCGCGAACTCGAGGCGTTTCAGGAACGGAGCGAGCGTCGCCGACCCTTCGAGGCGGTGCCGATCAAACTGGGTCTGGACGATGCGGCGGTGGCGACGATCGCAGTGGACTTGCATCAGCTTCCCGGGGTCGTGGTCGACGCACAACTGACCCGCGACTATCCCTACGGTGAGGCGCTCAGCCATCTGTTGGGCTATGTCGGTAGAGTGAGCGCTGAGGATTTGCTTGAGCTCGATGCAAAGCGCTATCGAGGCACCTTGTATACTGGGAAGGTGGGGCTGGAGAAACGCTACGAGCCCTTGCTTCATGGCCAGCCCGGTTTTCAGCATGTCGAGACCAATGCGCACGGGCGAGTCCTGCGGGTGCTGGAGAAGGAGGCACCGGTGCCGGGCAAGAATCTCCGCCTGTATCTCGATCTGGATTTGCAGCGGGAGGCGGTGGCGGCGCTGGGTGATCAACGGGGCGCGGTCGTAGCGCTCGATCCGCTTACTGGTGGCGTGCTGGCCATGGTGTCGAACCCCAGCTACGACGCTAACCTATTTGTTGAAGGCATCAGCCACTCCGATTATGCAGAGCTCCGCGGCTCACTGGATACGCCGCTCCTTAATCGCGCGGTTCAGGGCCAGTACCCGCCCGGATCTACGGTCAAGCCGCTGATCAGCCTTGGCGCGTTGGCTCAGGATTTCATCACCCCTGAGACTGAGATCCCTGACCCCGGCTGGTACCGGTTGCCCGGCGATGATCGCCGCTACCGGGACTGGACGCTCCGTGTTCGCGGCACCGGTCATGCCGAGACGGTGGATCTAAGAATGGCCATTGCAGAGTCCTGCGATACCTATTACTACGACCTCGCGCATCGCATGGGTATTGACGCGATGGCCGAGGTGCTGAAGCCCTTTGGTCTTGGCCAGCGTACGGGCATTGATACCACCGGCGAGCAGGACGGCATTCTGCCCAGCACTGACTGGAAACGCACCGCATTGGGCGAGCCCTGGTACCCGGGCGAAACCATCAGCGCAGGGATCGGTCAGGGGTACATGTTGGCGACCCCTTTGCAATTGGCGCAGGCAGCAATGGTTCTGGCCAATAAAGGCGAGAGCTTTGTGCCCTCGATCGTTCATCGCGTCGATGATCTGACGGTCGGGGGTGTGCAGCGACCGCCCATGCCGATGGATGAGGCAGACTGGCAGGCGGTAGTGGCGGGTATGGTGGATGTGGTCCACACCGCTCGCGGTACCGCGGCGGGCATAGCGAGGGGTATCGGTTACCGGGTTGCCGGGAAGACCGGCACCTCGCAGGTGGTCAGCATTGCGCAGGACGCGATCTACGACGAAGACGCCATCAGCGAGCGCAACCGCAATCACGGGCTGTTTGTCGCGTTTGCGCCGGTTGAAAATCCGCGCATTGTAATCGCGGTTATCGCGGAAAATGGTGGCGGCAGCGGTG
>CAXEVD010000508.1:0-1890 GCA_963999395.1 uncultured Halieaceae bacterium | reverse complement strand
CGAAGTCGGCGTCTACGGTGGCGGAGTAATGAGAGGCGCGCCCACACCCAATATAGACAGCATCGCCGCTCAAGGGATGCGCCTAACCAACTTTAATGTCGAGGCAGAGTGCACGCCCTCTCGCTCCGCCCTTTTGACGGGACGCTATGGCATCCGTACACGGCAGCGAGAAAACAGCCCCCCGCGGGGAGTCTGGTACGGCATCACAAAATGGGAAATCACACTAGCGGAGCTGCTAGAACAGCAGGGCTACGTATCTGGAATCTTTGGTAAGTGGCATCTGGGAGATACAGAGGGGCGGTTCCCAACAGATCAGGGCTTTGATGAGTGGATCGGGCTCCCGCGATCATCAGACCGCGCTTTTTGGCCCGACAGTAACAGCTTCCAACCCGACGCCCACCCTGACATTCGTTTCGCTCATGTTATGTCGAGTCGAAAAGGCGAGGCACCAAAGGAGCTAGAGGTCTTCGACCGCGCTAAGCGCACCGTGATGGACCGTGAGATTACAGATAACACTCTCGACTTTATCGAGCGACAGGCGGCAGCAGCGCAGCCCTTTTTCGCCTTCGTCACCTACACACAAACTCATGAACCCGTAGACCCGCATCCGGATTTTTATGGCAGCACAAGTCACGGCAGCTTTGCTGATGTACTGGCGCAAACCGACACATATGTCGGTGAGTTGCTGTCAAAGCTGGATGCTCTTGGGCTTGTTGAGGACACGATCTTTATCTTCACCTCGGACAATGGCCGAGAAGGCGTGCCTCGTTCGTTTGGTTTTACAGGACCATGGCGCAGTGGAATGTTCTCTCCCTATGAAGGTTCTTTGAGGGTGCCATTCATCATCCGATGGCCCGGGAAAATCCCCGCGCAGCGCGTCTCCAACGAGATGGTGCATCAACTCGATGTCTTTCCGACGATCGCCCAATTTGTTGGCGCTGACACGCCGACCGATCGTGTGTTGGATGGCATGGATCAATCAGGTTTCTTTATGGGAAAAACCGACAGTTCTGCGCGAGAGAGTCTGGTTATCTATATCGGGAACACGTTATTTGGTGCCAAATGGCGCGACTGGAAAATCTTGCTCAAGGAAATGGACTCTGACACCTATGCGGTGAAAGACATTGCCTATCCCTCTATCTACAACCTGATTGTTGACCCCAAAGAGGAGGTGCCGGAACTGAATTATCTGAACGACACCTGGGTAGACTTCCCACTATATCAAGTCATAGAGGACCACGAAGCGTCACTCGCCAATGACCCTCAACTGCCGGTAGGCGATTAACGCAGGTTTACCGACCCCGTAACATGACCTGCGCGGCGTTACGGCCAGGCAATCCGGTGACGCCGCCGCCCGGATGTGCGCCAGAACCACACAAAAAAACATTTTCTACGGGCATTCGGTAAGACGCATGACCCGGGATGGGGCGCATGGAGTAGAACTGGTCGAGCTGTAACGCACCGTGGAAGATGTCTCCTCCAATCATGCCGAGATCACGCTCGATATCGAGCGGCGTCTTGATCTGTCGCCCCAGAACTGATGCTTTGAAGTTGGGCGCGTACGCGTCGATGGTGGCAATGATCTGATCAGCGACTTTTTCTCGGACATCATCCCAGTTTTGCCCGTTGGGCAAATGACGTTGGAAGTGCTGACAGAAAAGGCTTGCAACATGCGCGCCCTCTGGCGCCAGTGAGTTGTCTTGGGTGGTGGGCACCTGCATCGAGATCACGGGCCGTTGTGCCCAACCCAATTGCTTGGCATCAAGATAGGCCTGCTCTATGTACGCTAAAGAGGGCGAGACCTCGATGGCTCCCGCGAAATGCGCTTCGCCGCGCCCTGCCATCGAGGTGAATTGGGGTAACTCAGACAAAGCCACGTTCATTCGGAAG
>CAXEVD010000507.1:0-1892 GCA_963999395.1 uncultured Halieaceae bacterium | reverse complement strand
GGGCGTGGCCCCCGTGAGGTCAACATCCGCCTCCCGTGCCTCACCCGGCCCATTGACGATGCAACCGATCACCGCCACATCCATAGGCGTGCGGACATCTTCGAGACGATTCTCGAGCTCGTTCATGGTGCTGATTACGTCGAAGTTCTGGCGCGAGCAGCTGGGACAGGCAATGAAATTAATGCCATTGGTGCGCAGTTTCAGGCTCTTCAGAATCTCAAAGCCCACCTTGACCTCTTCCACCGGGTCTGCGGCGAGTGAAATGCGGATGGTATCGCCAATGCCTTCCATCAACAGCATGCCGATCCCCACCGCAGACTTCACGGTGCCACCGCGCGTGCCGCCCGCCTCGGTAATCCCCAAGTGCAGCGGCTGTTCAATTTGCTCGCCCAGCTTGCGATAGGCCTCGACCGCCATGAATACCTCCGAGGCCTTGACGCTCACCTTGAAGTCCTGAAAATTGTGGCGATCCAGTATCTCCGCATTGCGCAGCGCAGACTCCACCAGCGCGTCGGCATTCGGCTCGGGATACTTACGCAGTAGCTCCTTCCCCAAAGAGCCCGCGTTCACGCCGATACGAATCGGGATGCCACGATCCTGGCAAGCGGCGATGACTTCTTTCACCTTCGCCTCGCGACCGATATTGCCGGGATTGATACGCAGACAGTCGACACCATACTCGGCGACCTTGAGCGCAATTTTGTGATCGAAGTGAATGTCCGCCACCACCGGGACACCGGCTCTGGGGCGAATTTCCTTGAAGGCCTCGGCCGCCTCCATGCTGGGCACGGAGACCCTGACCAAATCGGCACCCGCTGCGGCGATGGCATGGATCTGTGCGACCGTTGCCTCGACGTCGCAGGTTTCAGTGTTGGTCATGCTCTGCACGGCGATAGGGGCATCGCCGCCAATCGGCACGTTCCCCACCTGAATCTGTCTACTTACGCGGCGCTTTATAGGCGAAGGCTGGTTCATGGCCACTGTCCTCCCGCATCCGGCTCTCAGACCGAATACTCGTTATCGACTCTGACGCTCCATCCAGACCCTGTACTCGGCAGAATCCGGGTACAGATTGCGCAATGCCAACTCATAACTACTCAGTGCATCCCGGTCGCCTGTTTGATCGGCGATTTCCAGACCGAGTAGCAGCCCCCGCGGCGATTGCTGTGGAGAGACCGTCCTGTAGGTACCATGATACCGCGCGGCTTCATTAGTATCACCCGCTTCGACACGCAGAAAACCCATCTCCAAAAGCGCCACCGGATTGCGCCGATCCATCGACAGGGCACTGGTAAAGGACGCTTTGGCGCCCGGGCTGTCCTCCAACTGCAGCCGACAGAGCCCCAGGTTGACGAAGGCCATGGGGCGACCGCTGCAGAGCGTGTCCTCCGTCACGCGATAAAACTCGCGTTCCGCCTCGATAAAACGACCCTGAGAATAGAGGAAAGCCGTATAGTTGTTGCGCGCTCTGGATAGCTTCGGTTCTGCCTTGATAGCAGCCCGAAATTGATTCTCTGCCATCTCGAACTCGCCGGTGCTCTGGTACACCAGCGCGAAGGCCTCAAAGACCTCGGCGTTGTTGGGATCCACTTCTTGCGCCAATTCGAGGTTGCGTTTGGCGTTTTCCCAGTCCCCCACGCCAATATATTGCCGGGCGAGCGCCCCACGCTTATCCAGCGCAGCGTCAGGGTCAGAGGACATCTGTGTCCCGCCGCTGTGTTCCGTGACGCAACCGCCCATCAGACCCAGCAACACCATGAGCGCGCCACCGCATAACAAGCTGAACCCGCGGCGCGGCGCCGATGGGCCCCTGTGTGAGTCAAACCCAAGCCTAATCTGTGACAAGTCGTCCGCTCTCATCAGCCTGATTCCAACAGGCTATGGTCGCTGCG
>CAXEVD010000506.1:0-1910 GCA_963999395.1 uncultured Halieaceae bacterium | reverse complement strand
TTGGTTAAATCATATCGCCGCTTCAGCGCCCGACACCGTCTACTTAGACCGGCTCAGTTTTGACGGCAACGAGGTGACGGTAAACGGGTACTCCAATAACGCTGCAGTGTATTTGCGCATGCTGACTGAGGAGCCCGGGTACACTGACGTCACGGCCCTGTCTGCTTTTGCGAGAGACCGTAATAACGGTTTGGAGCGTTTCAGCATCCAATGGCGGGTCACCGCACCTCCCAAGCCAGCGCAGCTTTCCGCAGCAGATGGCGAGACTGCAGAGCCCACTGCCGAGGCGGAGGCTGGCTCATGAACTCGCAAGGCGCCCTAGAGGCTACAAAAGCGCGGTTGTTACTGATTCAGTCTTCGACCGCTGAATTGCCCTTGCAAGCAAGGTCAGTTGTCTACGGCGCGGCCGCAGTGTTTACCGTGGTGACGCTCCTCACGCTGAGCAATGTACTGGGCTGGTGGTTGGGTAGCTTTTCCGAAATCAGCGCTACTAAACCGCGCATCAGTCGGTTGCTGGGCTACATTGAGGCAGCTCCCCAGATCGAGTCGGCGACGGCTGAGGTTGATTTGGCCTTGATGCGGGTCGCTATCGAGGATACCGGCGATACCGGTCGCGGCGGTGCGCTATTGCAGCAGCAGCTGCGTCAGTTGGCGGGTCGTGTCGGGTTGACTGTGGTGGGGAGCGAATTAAAAGAACCCGTTCAGCTGGAGGCGTTGGTAAAGCTCAAGGCCACCTTGCAAGTCACCGGCGGTCCCGATGATTTCGATGAGTTTTTTCAGCTTCTATATCACGCATCGCCGGCCTTGTTCCCGGAGGGTATGCAGGCAGAGGCGCTACGACGCATTAACCGTAGGCTCCGCAATCCTGATGCGGCTACTGCAGACCATTTGAGCGCTCGTGTTGACGTTGCGGCTTATCGGTTGAGCGAACCGAATGACTGAGGGCGCAGTGGCAAGCTGGCGTGAATGGCCTAAAGCGCTGCAACTGTCTGCAAGCTTAATCGTTGGGGCGCTTGGATTAACAGCGATTTACACTTTGTCAGCGAGCTCACCCAAGCCGATATTGCCCTCTAGTGCACTGTTTGAGCCCGTGAGCGTTGCGCAAACTCTGTCCTCATCACGCCCGGAGCTCAACAGCCTCGACTTTGTTTTACGACCCGTCTTTGCCCTAGACAGAAAGCCGCGGCGGCCTGACCTACCCTCAGAAAATGATCTAGCACTTGCCGCCTCAGAGGCTGACGCGGACGTGGTGGAGAGCATAGACGGCATCAACCTGCTGGGAATATTTGGCTCCGGGGAAGTGGCGGGCGCGATTATCCGTCTCGATAATGGTGAGCGACAGCGCTTGTTGGTGGGCGAATCGATAAAAGGTTGGAGATTGGGCTCGATTGAGTCGCGCCGCGCGCTGCTGCAGGCGGCGACAGGTGAGGAGGCTAGACTAGAGATGGCCTATGCCACTGATCAGTCAATTTTGGCCATAGAGTTGGAAGGCGAGTCTGGTTCCGCCATCCCACAGGCAAATGCTGCCGACGGCGCGCTGACTCAAAAAGCAGAGCTTTTGTAATCTCTTCCCGAAGAAGCCCGCGGTTCAATCTTGTTGGCATAATATTTCTCTCGTCTCGTATCCTTAAATATACTCCTGGGGGCCTATTTAATCAATAGAATGTTTGACACAAGCACAGGTAGAGCTGGACTCTTAGAGATTGCATTGGTCTGGAGTTTAGTGGGTATACTTTTTGGAGTTCTCCTGTTGGTCAAGCTTGGTTGGAATGGAAATCCTCTTGATCAAGATCTCGTTCGATTTTTTTTATATCAATAGCATTTCGAATATCTGGTTCAATTAAAATATCAGTGGGCGATACTTTGTTGCTGGTTTTGTAATTATAGTGATCGATATAAATCAGGCTACA
>CAXEVD010000505.1:0-1915 GCA_963999395.1 uncultured Halieaceae bacterium | reverse complement strand
TGGCGAACCGATCGATCTGGCCATCTGGACCACCACCCCCTGGACCTTGCCAGCCAACCGTGCGGTGGCACTGTCAGCAGATCTGAAATATGTGCTGCTTGATCTTGATGGCCGTCGGGTCCTGGTCGCCGAAGCGCTGGCGGAGGAATGTGCCCAGCGCTTTGGTGCGGCAAGTCACGAGATTGTTGGGCGCGCTCAGGGTGGGGCGCTGGAGGGACTGTTAGTGGTGCCGCCTTTTGGCGAGGCACCGGTACCTATCGTCCTTGGTGAGCACGTGACCACCGAGGCAGGCACCGGCTGTGTGCATACTGCGCCGGCTCACGGTCTTGAAGATTTTGATATGGGTCGGCGGTATGGGCTAGAGGTGTACAACCCCGTTGGCGGCAACGGCGTTTACCACCCCGATACGCCAGTATTTGCCGGCCAGCATATTTTCAAGGCGAACGATGACATTGTGGCCGCGCTCGACGAACGCAAGGTGTTGCTGTGTCACTCACCTTTCCAGCACAGCTACCCGCACTGTTGGCGCCACAAGACGCCGATTATTTTTCGCGCCACTCCGCAATGGTTCGTCAGCATGACAGGCAACGGCCTGCTCGCAGCCGCTAAAAGCGCGGTCGAGGACGTGCAGTGGATACCCGACTGGGGCCGGGCGCGCATCGACAGCATGCTGGCGGAGCGGCCCGACTGGTGTATTTCCCGCCAGCGAACCTGGGGCGTCCCCATTGCCCTGTTTGTGCATAACACGACTGGCGAGATTCACCCCGACACGCAATCTCTGATGGAGCAGGTGGCGGTGCGGATGGAGAGCCAGGGTATCGATGCCTGGTTTGAGCTGGACCCAGCCGAGCTGCTTGGTGACGACGCCGTTCATTATGAAAAAGTGACGGATACGCTGGATGTCTGGTTTGACTCCGGCGTCACCCACGAGTGCGTATTGCGGGAGCGGGAGGGTCTCAGTTGGCCTGCCGATTTGTACCTGGAGGGCTCTGATCAGCACCGCGGCTGGTTTCAGTCGTCGCTGCTCACCGGTATCGGCACTCATAACACGGCGCCTTATCGTCAGGTGCTGACCCACGGTTTCACGGTCGATGGTGACGGTCGCAAAATGTCGAAATCGCTGGGCAATATCATTCCGGCGGGTAAAGCGATGCAGGATCTCGGTGCGGATGTACTGAGGCTGTATGTATCCGCCGCTGATTACCGCAACGAGATTTCAGCCTCTGACGAAATCTTCAAACGCACCGCCGATGCCTACCGACGTATCCGCAACACGGCGCGCTTTTTGCTCGCCAATCTCGCCGGTTTCGACCCGGTGACCGATTGCTTGCCGGTAGAGCAGTTGCTGCCACTGGATCGCTGGATTCTGGGGCAAGCGCAAGCCCTGCAGGCCGACGTGCAGACGGCCTACGACGACTATCAGTTCCACCTCGTTTATCACCGGATACATAACTTTTGTAGCGGTGAATTGGGCGGCTTCTATCTCGATATCATCAAAGATCGACAGTACACCACGGGCATCGATTCGTTACCGCGCCGTTCGGCGCAGACCAGTCTCTTCCATCTCGCTGAGGCGCTGTGCCGCTGGATCGCTCCGATTCTCAGCTTTACGGCAGACGAGTTGTGGGAAAACCTGCCGGGGCCCAGACCCGCATCGGTCTTTCTCGCCGAGTGGTATGACGCGTTGCCCGATGCCAAGTCGGACGACAAGCTGGAGTCGGCTTTTTGGCTGGAGATGATGGCTGTGCGGCAACAGGTGAATAAAGCACTCGAGCTCGCCCTATCATCTATCGAAAAGCAATTTGGAAAGGGCGCAATCATGAAGCTCGATGGAAAAAGCACAGAAAAAGTACCTGCGATCTCCACTAGTTGCCTCAGCCTTGATTTGGGGTTAGGGATTGGAGGAATTCCTCAA
>CAXEVD010000504.1:0-1919 GCA_963999395.1 uncultured Halieaceae bacterium | reverse complement strand
CGCCAGCAGCGCAGCCGACAACTCATCGGGGGGCGTCCTGGTCAACGTGGGCTCTCGATGCAGGATCTCGACCGCCTCGGCAAGCGTGATCCCCTCCGGTAGAGTGACACTGCGGCGCACCACCTCTCCTGCCGCCAGCTTTTCTATCAACTCGCCAGCGGTCAAGGGCGCATCCAGCGCAAACTCACCCGCCTGAATTTGTTTATCCAAACCGCGCCATCGGGCGACGACACCCACCCAGCTACTCCCGGTTAACCACTGGTTATCCTCCGCCCGCGCGAGTACACGGCTGAGGCTTTCTCCCTTGGCCACGGTGATGAGGACCCCCTCCGCGGGGAGCACGAGCGCCTGGTTCCAGGCGGTAGTCAGACGCAGCGTGCCGGCGCCAACTGCCACCGCACCCAGCATTAGGGCGACGTGAAGGGCCCGTTTGGTCACGCAGACGCCTCCGCCATGGCCTGTTGCAGTGCCGTGACCCAATCGCTGCCTGCATCCGAGCCCAGCTTAGATTCACCGAGCTGCGTAATCGGGGTGACTCCGGATATTGAATTAGTGGTGACCAAAGCGTCCGCAGACAAACATTCCGCCAGCGAGATGGGTCTGACCCCGACGACACAATCCATTGCGGGGAGAAGCTTGGTGAGCAATAGCTCTCGCCGCGTGCCCGCTATGCCACAACGATCAAGGCTAGGCGTTGCGACCCTTTCACCAAACAGCATGAACAGATTTGCGCGACTGCTCGAGATCACACGATCATCACTGTCCAGCATCAGCATGTCATCCCAGCCATCGGTTGCCGCCTCACCGGCGGCCAGCACCTGTTCAGTACGTGCCAGCAGCTTGAGACCTGCAAGTTGTGGCTGCGTTGCCCAGCGGGTCATCGCAATACCGCAACGCAATGCGGAGAGCGACGAGTTCGGTCTGGCAAACGCGCGCAGAATAGATCGCAACTGAGGCGGTACTGGCGGTGCGTAACCCCTAGGTCCAGAGCCCCGGGTTACCGTCAAGCGAGCAACACCCGTGTGCTCGGCGGTCTCAAGACATCGTCCAGCCTCTTCAAAAAGACGCTCGCTCTGCTCGGCGGCGCTTGGCGCTCCTAACGCCGCGAGGGCTCGGGTTAGCCGACTCCGGTGAAGGTCCTCATGCTGGATGCGGCCCTCGTGACAGGAGAGCGTCTCAAAGGCGCCGTCAGCGTAGTTGAGGCCTCGATCATCCGCGGGCACCGTGTCGGCGGCCACCCCATCGACCCAGGTTAATGACATGGGGTTTTCAGCGCTCAGCTCAGCTCACTGAAAATCAGAGAGCCGTTGGTGCCACCAAAGCCGAATGAATTGGACAGCGCGTGACGAATTGGTCGCTCCTGCGCGTGATGGGGCACGTAGTTGAGGTCACACCCCTCACTCGGGTTATAGAGATTAATCGTCGGCGGTGCCACGTTATCTCGGAGCGCCAGAATCGTCAGAATCGCCTCTACCGAGCCCGCCGCCCCAAGCAGATGCCCGATCATGGATTTTGTCGAGCTGACCGCCAGCTCTGACGCTTGGGCGCCGAAAACACTTTTCACAGCCAGCGACTCCGCCAGATCCCCGGCATCCGTCGACGTGCCGTGGGCATTCACGTAATCGATGCTGTCAGCACTGAGGCCGCCGTCATCGAGGGCAATGCGCATCGCAGCTGCTCCCCCTACACCACCCGGGGTGGGTGACGTGATGTGGTGAGCGTCGCAAGTGGTGCCGTAACCAACAATCTCGGCAAGGATTGCGGCGCCTCGGGCTTGGGCATGGTCAAGAGTTTCAAGCACTAACACGCCCGAGCCTTCCCCAATCACAAAGCCGTCGCGCTCTTTGTCGAACGGTCTGCTGGCGGTGGCTGGATCGTCGTTGCGGAATGACAGTGCCTTGGCACTGGCGAAGCCAGCC
>CAXEVD010000503.1:0-1919 GCA_963999395.1 uncultured Halieaceae bacterium | reverse complement strand
CGCTCCCCCCAGTGCCGGAGCCGTTTTCTACCCATCTCGGTTTCTGTTGTTAGCAGTGATGTCAGCAGTTTCTCTGGGGTCATCGATGTTCGCAGCGATAGCACCGCATTGTAGAAATCAGGCTGATCCTGGGGGCCGCAAGGTGCGGATAAATACACGCTGGAAGCCGCCTCGACCTGAATCTGTGGATTTGCGGCCAACCGCCGATACGCATCAGTGAGTTGTGCCAGCGGCTCCTCCAGATTAGACCCTAAACCCACCCAAGCTTGCTTCATGAATCGCGATTTCTGCGACGGCGCCGGGGGCGGCGCTCACCGCGCTCCTCCCGGCGTGCTCGCGCACTGCCCACCAGTTCCGGGTAACGTTTCTGCTGGTCTGTCCAAAATGCAGAGCACTCGTCGCCCAGCGCATCGGTTTGCTCTCTCAATAAAAGCAGATCGAATGACGCGCGGAACCAGCGATGGGCCAAGTGGTCTTTAATTTTCTTCGGCTGCATGCGCTCCAGACGAGGTTGAAGATCCCAGATATCGCGCATTGCCAGTGAGAAGCGCTTGGGGATAGCGAGGTGCTGACACGCCTGCTGAACGACTTGCTGCCCCGCGCTGTGCATGGCTGGAATGGGCGACTCGCCTTTCGCCGCAAGCTGCTCCGCGCAGGCCTCCACAGCGGGCCAGTAAAGCGCAGCGAGCAGAAAAGCGGGCGTGACAGGTCGGCCATCGGCAACCCGGCGATCTGTATTGGCGAGCGCCAGTTGCTGCAAATCTAGGGTGGGTTCTCCCTCTCTCACACCGGAGACTGCTTCGCCCATTAGAGGGTCGAGCAATTGGTAATGCCGCAACAGCGTAAAGGTAGGGGCAGAGAAGCCGTTCATGAACAGCTTTAGCCACTCATCAAACAAGCGTGCGGGGGGGATGTCTCTGAGTAGCCTCCGGACCGACGCGATCGCCGACTCGGTATCAGATTCCAGATCAAACTGGAGCCGCGCGGCAAACCGCACCACGCGCAGCATGCGGACCGGGTCCTCGCGATATCGTGCCGCCGGCTCGCCAATAATGCGAATCACACGGTCTGCGACGTCTGCTTGACCGCCGAGCTGATCGATAAACTGGTGGGAGGAAGTGTCGTAGTAGAGCGCGTTGATGGTGAGGTCACGACGTCTCGCATCTTCCTCAAGCGATCCGTAAACGTTATCTCTCAGCAGTCGACCGGATTGACTAGCACGGGCATCCTGCTCGGAGCGCTCTTCGTCATGACCACGGCGAAAGGTGGTGACCTCGATGATTTCCCGCCCCACTCGCACATGAACGATCTGAAAGCGGCGTCCGATGATCCGGGCGTTGCGAAAGCACTGCTTGATCTGCTCAGGGGTGGCATTGGTGGCGACGTCGAAGTCCTTGGGGTGCTTGCCGATCAGTAGATCCCGCACCGCGCCCCCGACCACGTAGGCGTCGAAATTGTGCTCTTGCAGCTGCTCAACGACGAACAGTGCCCCCGGAGAAAAATCCGAGGATTCAAAAACCGGTGACTCCAGCGTTTGCGACTTCAATGAAGTGTTATCCACTTAGGGAAGGGATGTCCGAAACAATGTCGCGGGGAGCCTGCCAGCGCGATAAGCTGGGAGCCCTGCCGAAAATCAGAGAAAACAGGGTGCCCAGAAAGAAACATGGGGAAGTTTCCTTCCCCACCCAGGTCCGTTATGACATCATTTTTCTTATTGGGCCGATTATTATTATTACGGCTCTGCGTTAATAACTGCAGACCACATGCCATATTCAAAAAAATGTTAAAAAACATCGCGTTGTCCAGTTTTTGACCCGATATCCGGGTCGCTAGGACCGGAGAGTGTTACGTAATTGCACCGCAGTGTTACAAATTCTCACCAAAAGCGAAATACTCAGGCTGATTTTTGCTTTTGTCGT
>CAXEVD010000502.1:0-1923 GCA_963999395.1 uncultured Halieaceae bacterium | reverse complement strand
TCTTTTGCCCGGGTTTGAGGGTTAATTCGAGGGCTTGTGCAGCGAGTGGGCGCACCTATCCCGTATGCGGTGGGCCCTGAGGCAATAGCTTCGCCATGCGCCGCAGGTTCTGCACTGAACCGCCCCGGGTTTCGCGGAGGCTCCACCCTTTGAGAGAATGGAGCCCATATGAGCAAGCACACCAAATTTTCCCCTGAAGTCCGTGACCGGGCCATCCGTATGGTTTATGAGGTCCGGGAGTCCCACACATCGCAGTGGGCCGCCATTGAGGCCGTGGCCAGCAAGATCGGCTGCACCGCCCAGACGTTGAGCAGTTGGATTCGGAAGGCGGCTGCGCCTGCGGCCCCCTCCGCCTCGGGCACTGATGCCCGCGTCAAGGAACTGGAGCGCGAGGTTCGTGAGCTCAAGCGAGCCAACGAAATCCTCAAGGTCGCCAGCGCTTTTTTCGCCCAGGCGGAGCCCGACGGGCAGGCCATCCTGCGCTGTTTGAAGTGATCTGGCAGCTGATCGACAAGCACCGGCAAAGCTTTGGAGTCGAGCCACTGTGCCGCGTGTTGCAAGTGTCTCCATCGGCTTACCGGCGCCATGCTGCACGGCTACGTGACCGCTCACGACGCTCCGCCCGAGCGATCCGTGACGAGGAACTTGCTGTACAAATTCACCGTGTCTGGCAGGAAAACTACGAGGTCTACGGGGCTAGGAAAGTCTGGCGGCAGATGCATCGCGAACACCAGGTGGTTGCGCGCTGCACAGTGGAACGGTTGATGCGTGAAATGGGGCTCTGCGGCGTAACGCGGGGCAAAACGGTGAAAACCACACAAGCCGATCCTGACAATGCCAATCCCAGGGATCTGGTAAAGCGCCAGTTCACGGCCGAACGTCCCAATCAGCTCTGGGTCGCCGATTTCACATTCGTTTCAACCTGGCAGGGATTTGCTTATGTGGCGTTCATCGTCGATGTCTACTCACGGTTTATCGTAGGCTGGCGTGTCAGCCGACACATGCGCACAGAGTTTGTTCTGGATGCTCTGGAACAGGCGCTTCACACTCGTCGGCCTGAGCCCCACCGGCTGGTTCATCACAGCGATAGGGGCTCGCAATATCTGTCGATTCGCTACAGCGAGCGGCTGGGCGAAGCTGGCATCGAACCCTCGGTTGGCAATACCGGTGACAGCTACGACAACGCACTGGCAGAGACCATCAACGGCCTCTACAAGACCGAACTGATCCATAAGCGAGGGCCGTGGAAAAGCGTAGACAGTCTGGAGTGGGAAACGCTGAAGTGGGTGACCTGGTTCAACCATCAGCGCCTGCTGGAGCCAATTGGAAATAGGCCACCGGCCGAGTTTGAGGCACTATATGAACAGAGTCAGGCAACCATATCGGTTGCTGCCTGACTCAAACAAAACAGCCTCCGCGAAACCCGGGGCGGTTCAGGGCAGGTCAGCCGCTGCTCGCATAATCCTTCGTCAGCTCACCTTGGGTGAAAGCCATCAGGTCGAGGAGGCGTATGTAGCGCAGGTCATAGCACTTAGCGCGAGCAAGTTTCTTATTTACCGCTTAGATGCATCAGACCTGCGCCACCAAGGCTGTACTGCCCGCTGCGCCGCTAATGAACTTAGCGCTCCGATAATCAACACGCCCCGTTCTTGCTTGCTAGCAAGAACGGGGCGTTGTGTACCGCCATCCGATATCTAGCTCGTTCTGTCGGCGGCTAGCGCGATTTCTTGCTCCTCCAATTCGTCTTCGCGCCGATGAGCCATCTGGTAGAGCAACGGCAAAACTAATAGCGTTAGCACCGTTGAGGAGAGAATCCCCCCGATTACCACCGTCGCAAGGGGGCGCTGCACCTCTGCACCGGTACCCACATTCAAGGCCATTGGAACGAACCCGAGTGAAGCCACTAGGGCCGTCATCAATACC
>CAXEVD010000501.1:0-1924 GCA_963999395.1 uncultured Halieaceae bacterium | reverse complement strand
GTGCTCGTGGGTCACCAAAATGGCGTCAATGTCCTGCCCGCTCACACCGCGGGATTGCAGCCGCGCCTCGACATCGCGCCGCGGCAGACCACAGTCAATTAGTAAGAGGGTCTCACCTGTATCGACCAGCGTCGCGTTCCCCTTGCTACCGCTTCCGAGGGACGCGATGCGCATCAGGTAATGTTGCCCCGCAGGATAGTCAGTAGGGCTTGCTGGTCACGGCGATCGACCGCACCGCCATCGGGGCCGCGCAGGGTAATGAGCGTCAGCTCCTCGCCGGCCCGGTCAAGGTGAATTTGGTATTGGTGTCCAGCCAGAGGGTGTTCGTCCTCCCCCCCCCACAGCCAATCAAACCAACCGCTATCCTCTTCGTCTTGAGGCCCGACAAAGGTGACGTACAGCAGTCCCTCACTGCGGTCGCGGTCATCAATCACGAAATCCGCATCCTCGGTGCCTTTCACCACCGATGCCCAGGCGCGATCAAAGCGCAGCGTCAAGCGAATGCGGGTCTCTTCTTCAGTGTCTTCCAGCGTGATGCGTCCCGAATCGCTCATAGCGCGGTCCGCTATCATGGAAATGGGCGCGGTCTCGGCTCCGTTGGCGAGATACTGGGCCACGTCCTGGAGCATCTTGCGCTCCAGATCCCGATCATCGGACTCGGGCGGCCAGCTGACGTCCTCTACGCTGCGATTCTGCTGCAACACATGCAACTCAGCGGTGTTGCGCTGCACGCCGGTATCGACCCGGAAACGAAACCGCACCGCGAGCTCCTGATCTTCCAATTTGAACCACTGGGTATCGATCAGTCCGGCCTCGGCATCAACAGCGGCCACACCAATACCGCTGGTGGTCAGGAAGGTCCTGACCTGAGGCCAGAGCTGCCCTGGCGCCACGTTGACCAGCGCCCACCTTTCACCGGACAGGCTCTGAATACGCACCGAGTCGGCTTGATTGTTGGCAGTCAGCGGTGTGGGTCGGGGTGTTTCAAATTGTGCCGCCAACTGGGCGCTCTCAGCCACAGGCGGTATCGGATAGTCTGGCTGTATTGCCTCCGTAGAGAGGTGCGGCGGTACGTCTATCGGAGCCAGCTCGGGCGCCATCTGGTAGCGGCCGGCGTTATCGGGGAAGAGCCCATCATCGCCAAAGAACCAGCTACATCCTGAAAGGCAGCCCAGCAATACGGTACTAACAACCGATCGAATCACGCGAAGTAAGTCTCCAATGCCCGCTCCAGATCGCCACGACACGGCTCTGACAGTGGCGTGAGGGGCAACCTGATTCCGTCTTCTATCATACCGCGTTGTGCCATCACCCACTTCACCGGGATGGGGTTGGCCTCAATAAACAGCAGGTCATTCAACTCGCTCAGTCTTGCATCGATCTCGGCAGCGGCTTCCCACTCGCCGGCCAATGCCAGATTGCACATAGCGGCCATGTCTCGGGCGGCGATATTGGCGGTGACCGAGACGTTGCCCTGCCCGCCCCGGCGCATCAGCTCAAGCGCCGTGGCATCGTCACCGGAAAATACCGCGAAACCATCCGGCACGGCCTCAATCAAAGCCGCCACGCGCGCCACGTCACCGGTTGCATCTTTGATCGCTACGATATTGTCGATTTGGCTGAGCTTCACCACCGTGTCATTCAACAAATCACAGCCCGTGCGCCCCGGAACGTTGTAGAGAATTATGGGCAGATTGACCGAGCGGGCCACCGCCTGAAAGTGCTCAAAAAGCCCTTGTTGAGTCGGCTTGTTGTAATAGGGCGTCACCGACAGCGAATAATCGGCACCCGCCTCAGCTGCCGAGACGGTGAGCTCGATCGCTTCATGGGTCGAGTTACCGCCCGTGCCCGCCACCACCGGTATCCGTCCCCCCGCCTGCTCGACCGCAAACCGGATCACCTCACAGTGCTCGGGCACCGTGAG
>CAXEVD010000500.1:0-1925 GCA_963999395.1 uncultured Halieaceae bacterium | reverse complement strand
CCTACCGAACTGATCAGTGCCATGACATCACTGTCTTCCCGAACCTAAATCTCGCCGCCGGGGCCTGCTCAGGCAACGGAATCCTGTTCGATATCACCGACCCCAGAGCACCGGAGCGTATCGATGCGGTGAGTGACCCGGGCTTCGCCTATTGGCATTCCGCGACCTTCAACAACGACGGCAGTAAGGTGCTATTTACCGATGAGTGGGGCGGTGGCACCCGCCCAAGATGCCGAACCTACGACCCCCTCACATGGGGCGCGGATGCCATCTACGACATCGTTGATGGCAAACTGGCATTCCGCAGTCATTTCAAGATGCCCGCACCGCAGGGGGAAACGGAGAACTGCGTGGCCCACAACGGATCCATTATTCCGGTGCCCGGCAGAGATATTTTCGTGCAGGCCTGGTATCAGGGTGGGCTCTCAATCATCGACTTCACCGACTCCGCCAACCCCATCGAAGTTGCCTACTTTGATCGCGGTCCGATCGACGATACCGATCTCGTCACCGGCGGCTACTGGTCCACCTATTGGTATCGGGGGCGGATCTATGGCACCGAGATCATTCGCGGTATTGACGTGTTCGCCCTCACGCCCAGCGAACACCTGAGCGCCAATGAAATTGCCGCGGCCGAGATGGCCAATCAGGGCGGGCTATTCAATCCGCAGCAACAGTTCCCCGTCACCTGGCCCTCTGAGCCCACGGTGAGCCTTGCGTATCTGGATCAGTGGTTGCGCGGCCACCCCGAGCAACATCAGACGCTGGAGGCTCTTTATGAGACACTCCATGCCGCAGAAACAGTATTAAAAAACAAGGGGCAGGACACGGCGCTCGCGGCGTCGTTATCTGACTGGGCTGATATATCCGAGCTCTCGGGCGCAACCGCGTTACGAGAAAGCCTACGCGCGATTAGCCGCAAACTCTCGGTGGGCCCGCCCACTCGGCTCATTAGTCAGGCCGCTCCCCAGGAGAACTAATGCCAGAGTCCATCACCCGGGTCGACAGCACCGGGTTCTATGCCGGCCAGAACCGCTGGGTGGCTATCGCCGTTAAAGTCATCGTTGTCAGCCTCGTGCTGTGGGCTTCGCTCGCTAGCAACGCCGGCGCGATTCTGATGGAAATCCAGTCTGACACGATCGGCTATTTCAGAGGCTGGTATGTCTATGCGTCCGCCATCTTCATGATCATGAGCCTCATGCTGGCCGTCATACCGCGCACGGGCCGAATTCGCCTCGGAAAAGATGACTCCGCACCTGAGTTCAGTCGGTTTGCCTGGTTCTCAATGATGTTTGGCGCCGGTATCGGGGTCGGCATGCTGACCTACTCCACCGCCGAGCCCCTCGCACACTTTGCCAATAATCCCGACGTCATCATGGGCACCACCTCGGCATTGGAGCGGGAGAACCTCGCGGCGGCCTACAAGTGGACATTACTCCATTACGGTCTCACCCCATGGGGCTGCTACGCGATAGTGGGCATGTCGCTCGCTTACTTTGCCTATAGACGCGATATGCCGCTTACCATTCGGTCACCCTTTACCGCAGTGCTCAACCCTGAAACCGCGAGACGCGTCGGTGCGGTTGTCGACGCCGCGGCGATTCTGGCGACGATTATCGGTATCGGCGTGACCATCGGTTACGGTGTCAATCAGCTCACGTTCGGTATGCATCAAATCACGGCCTGGGACTGGTTGGTCAACAACGGCAAGCCAAGCCTCACAGCCCTCTCGCTGGCAGTGATCTTGCTCACTCTGGCTGCCATGCTTTCGGCCCTGTCAGGCATCGGTCGCGGGATCCGCTGGCTTTCGAATCTCAATATGGCGCTGTCGTGGTTACTGCTCCTCATCTTTGTGATTTTTGGCGCAACAGTATTCGCCGGAGAGATGTTTATCTCTGGCCTGACAGAATATGTCCGATGGTTAC
>CAXEVD010000499.1:0-1932 GCA_963999395.1 uncultured Halieaceae bacterium | reverse complement strand
AAGCATATTCAGGAGTTTGATCAGATCCTGATGGACGGCAATACCGCGACGGCACTGGGCGCGGTCTACGCCGGAGCGACCGTTGCCGCCTGGTACCCCATTACGCCCTCGACCTCAGTCGTGGATGCCTTTGAAAAATACTGCCGTCGCCTGCGCATCGATCCGGGCACGGGCAAAAAGAACTACGCCATCGTCCAGGCCGAAGACGAGCTCTCCGCAATGGGCATGGTCATTGGCGCCAACTGGAACGGTGCACGCGGGTTCACGGCCACCAGCGGCCCGGGCGTGTCACTGATGAGCGAATTTCTGGGCCTCGCCTACTTCGCCGAGGTACCCGCGGTGCTGGTGGATGTGCAACGCGCCGGCCCCTCTACCGGCATGCCCACCCGCACCCAGCAATCCGATATTCTCGCGGCAGCTTACGCCTCTCATGGCGACACCAAGCACGTGCTGTTCTTCCCGGCCACGCCCGCGGAGTGCTTCAGCATGACGGTGGAGGCGTTTGATCTCGCCGAGCGGCTGCAGACGCCAATCATCATCATGAGTGACCTCGATCTCGGCATGAACGAGTGGATGTCGCCGCCGCTAGAGTTCGATGACAGCTACCGCTATGACCGTGGCAAAGTACTGAACGGCGAGGATCTCGAGGCCATGACTGAGCGTTTCGGTCGATACCTCGATGTCGACGGAGATGGCATTCCCTATCGCACCTACCCGGGCGCGCATCCCACAAAGGGCGCTTACTTCACTCGGGGTAGCTCGCGAGACGAGTACGCCGCCTATACCGAAGACGGCGATGTTTATGTGCGCAATATGGACCGACTGCTGAAGAAATTCGAAACCGCCAAGTCATTGGTACCCGAGGCGAAAATCAAACCCGCGGCGGAGCCCACCAAAGATGCGCTGCTGTTCTTCGGCACCACCGCCTCGCCCGCCTACGAGGCGCTCGAAACGCTGGAGAAAGAGGGCATTCATCTCGATACGCTGCGCCTGCGTTCCTTCCCCTTCACCCAAGAGGTGGAGGACTTTATCGAGGAGCACGACCGCATATTTGTCATTGAGCAGAACCGTGACGGACAGATGCGTCGCCTACTGCTCAATGAGACCAATGTAGAAGCCAACGCCAAACTGATTTCCGTAGTGGAGTACGACGGCCTGCCCGTGACGGCCCGAAAGATCGCCAGCGTGATACGCGGCGCGATGGGTATTAACAACGTCATGCCGCTAGTGCCGAAGGAAAAGGAGCTCGCTTCATGACCTACGCCAAACCCGCTTTCCGGCACCCCGACGCGCGTACTAATGAAGTCGGCTGCACGCGGCGCGACTACGAGGGAGGCCTTTCCACGCTTTGCGCTGGCTGCGGCCACGACTCCATTAGCGCCGCCATCATCGACGCCTGCTTTGAGCTCTCTATTGAGCCCCATCGGGTGGCCAAGCTCTCCGGCATCGGCTGCTCGTCGAAAACACCCGCCTACTTTCTCAGCGGCTCGCACAGCTTTAACAGCGTGCACGGGCGCATGCCGTCTGTCGCCACCGGCGCCAATCTCGCCAATCGTGATCTGATCTATATCGGCGTATCGGGCGATGGTGATACCGCGTCGATTGGTATGGGCCAGTTTGCCCACGTGATGCGCCGCAACCTGAACATGACCTACATTGTGGAGAACAACGGCTGCTATGGGCTGACCAAGGGCCAGGACTCCGCGACCATGGATACCGACTCCGTCAGTAAGAAAGGCGACATCAATCCCTATATGCCGATTGATCTGGTCCGCGTGGGTATTGAGGTGGGTGCGACTTTTGTTGGCCGCAGCTTCTCAGGTGACAAGGCGCAGCTTGTCCCGCTCATTAAAGCGGCCATCAGCCACCGGGGTTTTGCCCTACTCGATGTGATCTCACCCTGCGTGACCTTCAACAATCACCAGGGCTCTA
>CAXEVD010000498.1:0-1944 GCA_963999395.1 uncultured Halieaceae bacterium | reverse complement strand
ACGCCCCGTGCATCGGGATCCCAATGCGGAGCACCGAGGCCTGTCAAAGCCGGCACAAACTCGACACCGCCGGCATCGGGCACCTTTGAAGCGAGCTTCTCGATGTCCGGGGCGCGCTTAATAATGCCCAGCTCGTCGCGAAGCCACTGCACCGCCGCACCGCAGATGAAGGCGCCGCCCTCGAGTGCATAGACCGGTACCCTCTGACCGGGCAGTTGCCACGCCACAGTGCTCAGCAAACCCGCGTCGCTGTGCATCCGGTCTTGACCGGTATTCATCAAAATGAAGGAGCCCGTGCCAAAGGTGCACTTGGCGGCTCCGCGGTCAAAGCCCGCCTGTCCAAAAAGCGCAGACTGTTGATCGCCCGCAATCCCCGCGATGGGCACGCCATCGGGCAACCCGGGCACGCCCTGGGTGCGGCCCAGGTCACCACTCGAGGGGATAATCTCGGGCAGCACCGTTTTGGGCACATTGAACAGTTTCAGCAGCTCCGGATCCCAATCCAATGTCTGCAGATTCATCAGTGAGGTACGCGAGGCATTGGAGACATCGGTGGCATGCACCGTGCCCCCCGTCAGCCGATAGAGTAAGTACGAGTCGATGGTGCCGGCGGCGATGTCACCGCGTCTGGCGCGACCTCTTGCGCCCTCAATGTCGTTGAGCAACCAGCGGAACTTGCTGGCCGAAAAATAAGGGTCCAGCACGAGCCCAGTGCGATCGCGCACCATGGGCTCGAGCCCTTTTTTGCGCAACCCCTCACAGAAACCCGCCGTGCGCCGGCACTGCCAGACAATGGCATTTCCCAGTGGCTTGCCGCTGCGGCGCTCCCACAGCAGCGAGGTCTCTCGCTGGTTGGTGATGCCGATACAGGCAACCTCAGCGGGCTTGCAGAGCCCCCGGCGAAAAACCCCGCGGATACCTTTGAGTGCCGATGCCCAGATCGCCTCCGGGTCGTGCTCTACCCAACCCGGCTTGGGAAAGATTTGGGGGAACTCATAGTTGACGCTCCCCAGCAGCACCCCCCGGGTGTTCATCACTGCAACCGTGGTGCCGGTTGTACCCTGATCGATCGCCAGAATCGCTTTCACAGGCAGCCCCGGTTACAAATCGATGGCTCAGGCAGCCTCAAACCCGGAGATCGCCTTGATCTCGAGGTAATCGGTGAAGCCGTGCGCACCCCATTCGCGGCCATTACCCGACTGCTTGTAGCCGCCAAAGGGCACATCCATGCCGGGCGAAGCGCCGTTGATGTGCACGTTGCCCGCGCGGATACGCGACGCCACCTGCCGCGCATGGTCAAGATCCCCGCTCTGCACATAGCCCGCCAAACCATATGGCGTGTCGTTAGCAATCTGGATCGCCTCTTCCTCGCTGTCGTAGGGAATCATGACAAGGACCGGTCCAAAGATTTCCTGCTCGGCAATGCTCATGTCGTTAGTGACGTCGGAGAACACCGTGGGTCGCACGTAATAGCCCCGATCAATACCGTCAGGCAGACCCGGTCCGCCGCAGACCACTTTTGCGCCCTCTGCGATGCCGCCTTCGATGAGTACCTGAATCTTGTCCCACTGCACCTTGGACACGACAGGACCCATTGTTGTTGAGTCTTCAGCAGTTGGGCCAATCACCACGCTCTCGGTGACCTTGGCGGCAATCGCTTCAGCCTCGGACAGCAGGTCCCGCGGCACCAGCATGCGCGACGGCGCGTTACAGGACTGCCCGGTGTTGTTGTACATATGCATGACACCGCGGGTGACTGCTGCTTCGAGATCGGCGTCTGCGAGAATGATGTTCGGTGACTTACCGCCCAGCTCCTGCGTGACGCGCTTAACCGTGGGCGCTGCGTTTTGTGCGACCAGCGAGCCCGCCCGCGTTGAACCGGTAAAGGACATCATATCAATATCAGGGTGTGCTGACATAGCCTCACCCACCACAGGCCCTATG
>CAXEVD010000497.1:0-1951 GCA_963999395.1 uncultured Halieaceae bacterium | reverse complement strand
TATGGCATTGAAAAGAACTTGGCGGTCCGCCCGCATCTGTTGTTTGTGCAAGCGCATTGCACGCGATGGGTCGTGGTGAGGCGATGGAGCACTGGCTGAGGGATCTGCTTTTTTGGGCGCAGAGTCTGGCTGGTGATCTTACGGCCAGCCGCCCTTGTTTATGCGATGTTTTAGTGCCGGCCTACATTGCGATTTGCGTGATTCAGAGGCGGAGAAAGTCGATTGAGAAAAGACCGGCGATATTTGCGACAAACGCACTCGCGCGCCACCTGGCATTGAGACGCTCGTCATGTCAGGAGCTGCGTTTCTGCGAATGAGTGGTTGAAAATGGAACATTGCCAATGTTCTATTAAGGCGGACTCACCCTCTTTGGGACTATGAGCATTTATCGACAAAACGGTGTGACTGAGGCGGTTGGCTTGAGTCAATGCAAACCCGCATTGACCACAGGTTTGCCTCTTATCAATAGGTGACTGTTGCATGGCTGACCAGCAACGCTCGGTAAGGCGAGTGCTATCCCTGGATGGCGGAGGCATTCGAGGCATCATCCCCGCGCTGGTGTTGGCCCATCTAGAGCGTCAAAAGGGAGCGCCGGCGAGCGAGCTCTTTGACCTGATCGTCGGTACATCAACGGGCGGCATTTTGGCTCTTGGTTTGTCCTTGCAGGATCAACAGGGCAGGTCTCTGTTGGCCGCAAAAAGGATGGTGGCACTGTATGAGCGGCACGGTGCGCAAATCTTTGAACGATCCTTGTGGCGCAAATTACGAACAGCGGGGGGACTCTTCGAAGAGGCCTATTCCCATGAGGCACTAGAGAAGATCCTTCATAAATACTTTGGGTATAAAAGGATGGGTGACTGCGGTACTCCGGTGATGATCACCAGTTACGATATCGAGCGCCGTAAAACCGTATTTCTCAAGAGCTGGCACCCAGAACATAGCGAGTTGTTGTGTGCTGAAGCGTCGCGCGCCACCTCGGCGGCGCCGACCTACTTTGAGCCTGTCAATTTACAGTGGGCAGAACAAAGCCGCACGCTGATCGACGGGGGCGTATTCATCAACTCGCCCGCCGTTTCGGCCTATGCTGAGGCCTGCAAGTTGTTCCCCGATGAACCCATTGCCATGCTCTCTTTGGGCACAGGTGAGTTAACCCGGCCAATCCCCTATGACGAGGCCAGGACATGGGGAAGCGCGTTGTGGATTATGTCCTTACTGGATTGCATGTTTGATGGCGCGTCGAAAGCGGCGGATCACCAAATGCGCTTGTTTTTGGGTGATCACTATCTGCGTTTGCAAACACAATTGCACTATGCGAGCGATGACATGGACGATGCGTCGCGAGGCAATATCCGGAATTTAAAGCAGACTGCTAAGGAATTGATCGAGCGGGAAGAGGAGGCGTTGCAGCGATTTTTGGCGTTGGACGCGCCAGGCGAGATCAAGGGGGTAGCGCCGTAAACCGGTCATTGCGCGTCGTGCCAGGTAGGCGTTTTGTTGCCTTTGGCTGGGCGGTCGCCGGCGCAGCTGGTGATGCGAGCGGCTCCCGCTATAGCTCATAGGCCGACAGGAAGGACTGGGTTACCAGCGCAGAGGTTAGAAAAAGTGCGAAGGCAAACTCATTAAGCGCTTGGGCTATCCACCGGTTTCATTCCCGTGTGTCCTCTCGGCCCGTGATCACCGGACTGATAGAGCGGTTTGTCTCAGAGGACGAAGTGCCTAATCAGGCCGAAACGTTTTGCTTGTCTCACAAATTTCCGGCCATGCCGATAATGCATCGGCAAACTGATTGCCCATTTCTCTTACGGAGGCCTCGGTGGTCATGGAGTCGCCCTCGAAGAGGCTCTCTGCGGGTGCTGGTTCCGGGCTCTGTAAAGCTTCGATCAGTCCAGTTTGGGACTGGGATAAAAATTCGGACCATGAGGTCGCATTTGCTGAGGCATCCATGCCTGAA
>CAXEVD010000496.1:0-1959 GCA_963999395.1 uncultured Halieaceae bacterium | reverse complement strand
CTGCAGGGCAATTTTTTGCTGCTTGTCCCACTTTACGGCATTGCGCTGGTAACGCTTTTGATAAGAGGTTTCCGCGACTATTTCGGTTACCTCCTGATGGCGTTATGCCTGATGGCTGTTTACATCGTGATTTTCGGGCTTTCGGAGCATTCCTTTTATGCCGAAACCGGCACCGCTATCAACCGACTCCTGTTACAAAATGTGCCCGTGCTCGTGGTCACTATCACCGCAGTCTTGCCAGCCAGAGCACCATTGAGTGAGCCTGTAACAAGGGACCCAGTGATCAAGGATCTGGCAACAATAGACCACACAACAAACCCGACGACAACAGAGTCAGTAAACAAGGACCTGGCAAGAGCGCGCCCTGACATGGGTAACGAAAAGCTGCGCGCTTTGCTGCTTACGGTAGTGTCTGGCACCGGGCTGATCATGGCACTGGCTATGGCGCTGCCTCTGACTCTCGCCATGTCGTCGTTGGGCGCCACGCAGAGCACCGCGACGGCCACCCAAACTGTGTCAGCCGCCGAATTTCGGCCCGTGATCGGTGATCTTCACAAATCCCGACTGGGCTATCAGTTCCGGGGTGACAATCTACCGATTGGTGTTGCGGCGATTCCGTTAACACGGAGCAATGCGATACAACCCCGCTATATTGTCAGCCAATCCTGGATGGAAGCGCCAGAGAAACTGTCGTTCTACTGGATCAACAATGACGAGCCTGGTGTGCACGCCACACCGCTATCCCTTTCAGGTTGGTCAGTTCTGGACATGGCGGAGTATCAGGACTTTTGGCAGAGGCCGATAGCCGAAATGGGCATCCTAGCGAAGCCCCAGAATTTTAATCAGGCGGCGATAAGATCGGTGACACTCACCGATTCGTTGCTAAACGCGATACCAGCGCTGATTCATCACTGGGTGACGCCCGGTCCAATTAGTCACCGGCTTATCAATACCACGACAGGGCATCTGTCGGCACCCATTGCCCTTCAGAGAGTTCTAGTGGCTGCTCTTATGCTCATTGTTGTGTTGGGGGTCACGTGGTGGTTACTGGCACCGCGGAGCAGACCGGCAACGGTGCGCGGCATGCTGCTGGCTGTATCGGGCCTATGGCTACTTGGAAGTAGTGCACATCTCAATCAGGTATCTTCACTCATGCGAAACCCCCCAGTGGGCGCTACTACCGCTACTGACACGGTGAAGCTGGATGGCGCGCATTTGATACCACTCATTGAGTCAGTAAAACAAAATCCAGCCCTAGCATCGGCGCCCCTGCTGTCATCAAGCCTAGATCGATTCAGCCAGTTTGAGGCTCAGCGTCTACCCTTCATGGCATTGCCTACGAGTGCGGCCGCGGTTGATGCATCAGCGTTGATCAATGTCGTGACAAACTTTTCGGGAACCGTGGTCCTGTTGGGAAAAAATGCCTCTCAGCTGCGAGAGAAAGCAGCTACGCTCGCACAGGTCTCGTCCCTCAGACCTATCAACTCGGGAGCTGGGTACCTGATGCTGTCTCCGGAGGCTGAATGAGCGTGCCCGCGACGGCAAAAAAAGTATTACACGTCGGCAAGTATTTCCCTCCGCATGCTGGGGGCATGGAAACTTATCTTTACGATCTCATGCGTGCGTTGACAAAACTTGACATCATACCCTCTGCGCTGGTGCATCAGTCGCAGATCAGTCTGCATTCCTCAGAAGAATCGCTCTCAACAAGTGGCACTGCGCTCCGTGTCGTAAGGGCGGCAACCTGGTGCCGCTTACTCTTTACACCCGTCAGCCCCCCCTTCCCATGGCTTTTGCACCGCTTAATCAAGCGGGATCAGCCCAATATTTTACACCTACACCTGCCCAACCCCTCTGCGTTTTGGGCGTTGGCCCTGCCATCCGCGAGACGCCTACCGTGGGTGATTCACTGGCAGTCCGATGTACTGACAGACAAGAGTCACTGGCTTTTACGACTTG
>CAXEVD010000495.1:0-1959 GCA_963999395.1 uncultured Halieaceae bacterium | reverse complement strand
GCAACATGAGATGCACAGGCTCAGGCTGGCCGCTGGCAACACCGAACAAACCTACAGTTCCCAGTATGTGGGTGCACCTTACCGAGTCTTCAAACGTCTCAGCACCCACAGAATCGAGGCACAGATCCACCCCCTCGCCGTCAGTTAGGTCAAGCACAGCGTCTGCAAAGTTTTGATCGCGATACAGAATAACGTGATCGCAACCCAGACTTTTCAGATACTCAACCTTCTTAACAGAGCCTACCGTGCCAAACACTTCTGCGCCTAGATGCTTTGCCAACTGGACACACATCGCCCCCGTGGCACCCGCCGCGGCATGAATTAGCACTTTAGTTTGAGGCCCCACCTCATAGGTTAATCGCATAAGGCATTCGGCCGTGATTCCCTTCACCATAGACGCCGCAGCGACCACGTCAGTGACGTCGTCCGGGAGTGAGAACAGCCTGCTCTCGGGGAAATTGCGCTCCTCCGCGTAGCTTCCCACCGGTGGACCCGCGTAGCCGACCCTGTCGCCTACTTTGAAATCTGTTACCCCCTCACCCAACGCGATGACTTCAGCGGCCGCCTCCACTCCGGGGATAAAGGGTAAAGGCGGCCCGGGGTACACCCCCATACGGAGGCCGACCTCCATCATATTCATCCCAACGGCCCGCTGCCGCAGTCTGACCTCGCCCGGCCCCGGATCAGCAACCTCGACCTCGCCCCATTCCAGAACCTCGGGACCGCCAAAGTTCTTGATCAAGTGTGCCTTGGGCATTACTCAGGCAACGCTGGGCGCGGTGGCAACCGGGTAGCCAGGGTTGGGGTAGCAAACACAAAGGTGTCTCAGGGGCTCCTCGCTGGTCACTCTCCATACGACTCTCGATGCACGCGGTAAATAGACGATGCTACCGGGCTTCACTGAGACGGTGCCACTTTCCAGCATCAGTGGTGGCAACCAGTAATCAATCTCGGCCGTCCCTGAGACGACGTATTGCACCTCATCATGGGGCAGGACCCAGGCGATATCTTGCCCTGGGAAAAAATCCTCGTAATTAATCTGCACCGATGGCTCGTCAATGCCTGTGTTGACCGCCCTGAATCTTGATCCCGGATGGAATGGAAACTCCATGTCCTCCGCGGTATCAAGATCAGAATCCTGAATGTCATATACCTTTATTTTTCCCCAAGTAATGGCCTTGTCAGACATAACGTCCTCCTGTTTTTATGTTTGTGATATTGAAAATTACTGCGCTTACCCCTCAGATATGAGAGCGTGTATCGCGTAGGCGACCTCCTCCGGCGCCTCGTCAAGCTGAAAATTGGATCCCGCAATGACTTTCACGCTCGCGTCTGGCCTCAGTTCCTGCGCGCGCTCAAAAATGCTCCACAGCACGTCATTCTCTGAGCACATGATTAGCATCGGACACTTCACCGCCTGATACAGCGCAATAAAATCTTGATCCCATATCTGGGAATACATTTTTATGTGCCCTTCCCATGCTCTCGCCGTATCGACAAACTCGCGGTGATGCAGCGCGAGTGAGTGGTTGCCGCCAATTTCTTCCACATACGCCCACATCGTCGTGATGTGAGAGCCGTCGGCCTTGAGAGAAAAATCCTTCGGATAAACCTGCTTGAACATTTCAGCTTCTTCGCGCGTGATCACCACCGGACCAATCATGGCTAAAGATTCGCTTAAATCTGCATAACGCGCGGCGATCTCTACGGCGATACTGGCGCCCGTGTGGTGCCCGAATAAGTGAGCCTTGTCGATGTTCAATCCGCGCATGGCATCAACCATTTGATCCGCATATTGATCCATTGTTGGTTCATTAATTGGATCGTAGGAACCCCCAAAGCCAGGCGTATCCAAGGCAATAATAGGGTTTGATCCAGTGAACTCGGCCATAAAGGCCTCAAACATCGCAGAGGAACTCGCTGTCTGGTGGAAGCAAACAATCGGTAGCCCTTCGCCCT
>CAXEVD010000494.1:0-1962 GCA_963999395.1 uncultured Halieaceae bacterium | reverse complement strand
GCCTCAACTGCCACCACGCGCAAACGCAAGTTTCGCGCCCTAGAGGGCTCCCGCCAGCCCCCCAACGGCACCATCTTTTTCCTCGACAGTACCTCCGACCCCCCGGCAAAGTGCGAGGAGCGCTACGCCTCGACCGTGCACGACTACCAGGGCCGCGACACTGATAAGCCCATCTATATCGACACGCGCTTCATGTTTGCGCGCGAGCACCCGTACACAGCAGTCTCACGCGCGCGATCGATTGAGCAGCAGCAACAGCAACAGCAGCCGCCAGCTGCGGGAGACACGGGCGCTTGCCCGATGCCTAATCCAAAGCCCCCGGCTTCGAGCGAGCCGCCAGCACAATGGAACACCGCGCCGCTGGTGCCTGATTCAGACGACATTCCGTTTTGATCGTCTGATGTTGTTCTGATCTTGATCGTCTGCGGTCATGTCCAGATAAGCAATCGCGGCGGCCACATTTTGAAAGTAGGCCGTCGCGAAACCATCCTGAACAACAACGCACCCACCTGGGGCCGTGTCTGAACAGATCACCTGAGCGCCCTTGTAATTCATTTTTCTCCCTGAGTTCTACCTACAAAAAAATGAGAACCATCACCGCCTGGGTTCATCGGAACCTCGAAGCGACAGAGCAGAAGATCATCGCCCGCGACGGTCTCGACGTTTGCGAAACGACTTATCAACTGATCAACAACTCAGACAAGGTCTGCAAAACATACCTCGATCATGCCGCGAGCATTTGGATGATGCTTGACGAAAAGGCGGAGCAATACGGATCCCGCCCGCTGCAGATCCTCGATGAATACGGAATGAAGGGCGACCGCTGGCCCTGCAGTCATGAGAGTTTTTGTGAGGTGGCCTTGCTGTGGGCCATTGAGCAGCAATGTAAGGAAAACTGCCCTGACTGGGACTGGCGCAACCGCCTGAGGGTTGCAGCATGAACAGCTCAAAATCGAAAAAAGGCGTCGAGCTTTTCCCCTACCCACAGACAGTGTCGGCCCTTGCCCGCGCCATGGCGAAACAACAGATTAAAAATCAGGTGAAGCTGAGCAGAACCCGGCGAAGCATTGCCCGGCTGGGCTGGGCCATTCTCGGCTCTTATCTGCTCATTCTTGCGGCATTCTTTGGGGTGACGTTTTCGGATTGGGAGCAGAAGCGCCTGATCCATGCGTGTCACGTCGCAGGCAGCGCAGAAGCCTGCGCGGAGATCAAACAGCGAGCCGGAGCGAGGCCATGAGTTCATCACATCCAGAATCAAAATTTGCTGTCGAGGGGCCTGAGGGCTTTCTGTGTTTTACCAATGCGGGAGGGATCCGCTGGGCCGAGGAAATTTTCGCGTGGCGGTTTCTTACCGCTGAGCGCGCGTGGATGGTCCTTTATGAGTTGGGGCTCGTCAACTGCGGCAGTTTTCGAGTGGTCACGATCCAGGATCGGCCTCGCACAGATCGTCGATGACAGCCTCAAGGTGAGCGACCCGGTCGATTGACTGGCGGAGCATGTTCACTAGCCGGAAGTTGTGCCGTAAGCAGACCTTGATCAGTTCGATGGTCTGCTCATCGGTCAGCTCGTCGACTCGCCTGATGACGGACTCACATTCAAAGTCCATCTCAATGGGCAGCTCCATATTCATCCATTGCGGACCAGCTGCAGCGTCTTCTAGCTTTTCGGAGTCCATAGGCCCACGCTACCGGGCTTTTCAGTCGTGGAAACCTGGCAAAAATTCGTCAAAGCCTGAGCCCCCGGTGTCCCCGATGTCCAGCTCCTCGGCCATCGCGTCGGAGAATGCCGCCCGCTTGGCCCAAGTGTCCTTTGACGGGTTGCCTTTGAATTGGTTGATGCACCCGCCGCCGCGCTGCACCTGGGGGAGATCACAGACCAGATTTGCCAGAACCTCAGGATCACCGGCTTTGCCCGTTGCCCAGTAAAGGCGCCCATTCATGAACTTCGCCCCACACTTCGGGC
>CAXEVD010000493.1:0-1965 GCA_963999395.1 uncultured Halieaceae bacterium | reverse complement strand
GCGGCGTGAAAACCTGCACACCGCCTGGAGCATTGTGTTTGCCGAGGACATTTCGGTGGTAGAGGGCATGCAAAGAGGCCGCGCCTCCCCTGCTTTTGATGGCGGACTGTTTACACCACTCATGGATGTGCCCGCCCACCATTTTCACCAGTGGTTTCTCTCGCGTCTGGAGCAGAACACCACTCGCGCGGTCAGCTGACATAAAGAACCCCGCGACAAGGCGGGGTTCCCTATAAAACGACTTCGACTCCTCGACCGGCGTCAATAAAACGTCAGGCAGTGTGAATCGTTCTATTAGCGTCGAATCGCAGTTGCCGCAAATGCATAGTTTTCACAAGTCCCCATCGCATTCCACTTGGCTTCCAACTCGGATCCGGTCCAGCCCTCGGCACCGGCCGTCATGGCAGCTTCGTCGCTAAAGAGGTCAAGCCAGACAAAATCCGCATCGTCCTGCTCGAACTGTGGCTCCATGATGTAGTACCCATAGTCTGCTGCATCACCCTCTTCGAGCCATGCGTCGTACTCGGCACGGAAGGTCGCAAAGGTGGCCTCATCAGCGCCTTCGTTCATCTTGCAAAAACTAAAGTTGGGCATGAAGGAACCGCCTGCAGGCACCGGCTCAAGATTCTTGTCCCAGCCACCGACAGGCTTGAAGGTGAACACATTCTCGGCCTTGTAAGAGAGCGCACCGTCGAGCTCAGCGGCCCACGCCTCCTCCTGATTGGCGTTCCAATGCGTCCACCCCGCTTCCCGCGCCTCACTCGAAGGCCACAGCAGCACCCAGATCACATCGAAGTCTTCTGTGTCAAACTGAGGGGTGAGCACGTTGGCACCCATCATGTCGTAGCCACCCGCGTCGATGCGGGCATTCCACCGCGCCACGATGTCGGCGAACTGCTCCTCTGTGACATCTTCTCCGACGTCGTTCCAGATGTAATCGACAATCACATCATTAGCTGGCGCACTGGCTTCGGCAGGCGCCGCCGGCGCCTCACTGGCAGGCTCCTGACTCTGACCACACCCCACTAAGAGCGCAAAAGATGCAACTACTGCAAATACCCTTTTCATAAAGACCCCCTTTTTTTGTTTGACGCGACAAGCGCGTAGTCGAGTACAACAGCATCGCGCCTTGGTCTCAAGCCTGGGGATGCACCAATTTAGTGCCCGTTTGAGGAGCTTGCCGAGCGGCGAAACCCACTACGCAATATCTAGCGGCGGGCTCAACAAAGCTGAGATGCAGCCATTAATTGCGTCTGGTGCGTCACATTTTGGGGTGCTGACTGACCGTGCCCCCTTCGACCGCGTACTGCCCACCGGTGCAGAAACTCGCCTCGTCAGTGGCCAGAAAGACCGCCATGGCGGCGACCTCCTCTACGGTGCCCATACGATTGAGGGGCGACATCTTGTTACAGGCTTCCTCTACTTCAGGCGCCTGCTCGATGGCAGTCTTAAGAATATTGGTCAACGTTGCGCCGGGGTGGATCGAATTGCAGCGGATATTGAATCCCTCTTTGGCGCAGTGCACCGCGACAGACTTGGTCAGGCCGACCACGCCCGCCTTAGACGTCGTATAGGCGACATCGGGTATCGCCAGATAAGAAGTAGACGACGCCGTATTAATAATAGAGCCGCCCGAACCACCGGGGTTATCGCGCATCAGCGATATGGCCGTCTGGCAGCCCAGCATCATGCCCAAAAGGTTAATGCCCATGAGCTGCTGCCAGGCATCAACAGTGACGGCGGTGATATCCAGACCACTCACGACACCAGCGTTATTCACAAGAATATCGAGCCGTCCCTCGTCATCCCGAATCTTTTTCTCAAGCAACTGCCAGCTATCAGCCGAACTGACATCCAGCAGCGCGAAATCAGCGCCGCACTCAGCCGCTATGCGAGATCCATTGGCCTCATCGACGTCGGCAACGATGACTTTGGCATCCTCAGCGCAGAAACGCCTGACCATCC
>CAXEVD010000492.1:0-1975 GCA_963999395.1 uncultured Halieaceae bacterium | reverse complement strand
CGACGGTGGAACGCTATTCCTAGACGAACTCGCAACGATGTCGCCTCGGCTTCAAGAGAAACTCCTGAGAGTTATTGAGTACGGTGAATTTGAGCGGGTCGGCGGTCAGAAAACACTGCGGGTAGATGTTCGACTGGTAGGCGCAACCAATGCGGACCTGCCGGCGATGGCTGACGCCGGTCTTTTTCGGGACGGCGCTGGGCAACTTTGGCGTCAGGGAGATGCTCAATGATTTTGTGGAATGGGCGCCTGCGCCTCAGCCCAGAGTCTCTTCAGAGCGGCTAATCGAGGCATCCCAGCCGGACTTCACCGGCTTTGTCTTCAAGATTCAGGCCAACATGGACCCCAAGCACCGGGATCGCATTGCCTTCATGCGGATTTGCTCAGGCCGCTACGACAAGGGAATGAAGATGCGCCACGTGCGTATCGACAAGGATGTGCGCATTGCAGACGCGGTAACCTTTCGCGCGGGTGATCGCACCCTTGTTGAGTCCGCGGTGGCAGGGGATATCATCGGCCTGCACAACCACGGCACGATTCAGATCGGCGATACCTTTACTACCGGCGAAGCGCTCCGCTTTACGGGAATTCCCCACTTTGCCCCCGAGTTATTCCGCCGCATTCGTCTGACCGATCCCATGAAGACCAAAGCCTTGCAAAAAGGGTTGCAACAGTTATCCGAGGAGGGCTCGACGCAGGTGTTCTCGCCGCTCAACAGCAGTGACTTGATTGTGGGTGCTGTTGGCCAGTTGCAGTTCGACGTGGTGGCCTATCGGTTGGCCGACGAATATAAGGTCGATGCCATCTACGAGCCGGTCAACATCTACACCGCTCGCTGGATAGAAGCCGAGGATGAGCGCAAGCTGGAAGAGTTCCGCAAAAAAGCGGCGGAGCATTTATCGGAGGACGGCGGTGGCTACCTGACCTATCTGGCGCCCACCCGCGTCAATCTCTCTCTGATGGAAGAGCGCTGGCCCGACATTCGCTTCCGCGAGACGCGAGAGCACTGAGCCGCGTCAAAGCAGTGCTTCGATGTCGCTCGCGATGGCCTCGGGCTTGGTCGATGGCGCGTAGCGCTTGACCACTTCACCCTGCTGGTTGACCAAGAACTTTGTGAAGTTCCATTTGATGCGCTTGCTGCCCAGCACGCCGGGCGCCTGCTCTTTCAGGTGGGTGAATAGCGGGTGGCTGGCCGCGCCATTCACCTCAATTTTGCTGAACAGCGGGAAGCTGGTCTGGTAATTCAGATCGCAGAAGGACTGAATCTCTTCCTCGTTGCCAGGCTCCTGGCCGCCAAATTGGTTGCAGGGAAATGCCAGTACCGAAAAGCCACGGTCGGCATAGGATTTTTGCAGCGACTCGAGGCCCTCATATTGCGGCGTAAACCCGCACTTGGAGGCGGTATTCACGATCAGTAACACCTTGCCGCCGAATTCGCTGAGTGCGGTGTCGTCACCATTTGCCCGGGCGGCAGAAAAATCTAAAACCGTCTTCATATGTTGCTCCAAAAAAGGGATGGGGTCAGAAGGGGGTCAGGCAGAGAGGTAGGTTTCCAACTCAAAGTCCGTCACGCGGCGCTCAAACTCGTCGAGCTCCTGCTTTTTGACCTCGCTGAAGGCGAATTGAAATTCTGCAGAGAGAGTCTCGCGCACGTTGGCGGATTCAACAAATCGTGTGATGGCCTCGGCCATGTGCCCGGGCAGCCAAACGTTGTCTGCGTCTTCAACCCACGCATTGCCGCTGATTGGAGGAGGGGCCTCACACTGTCGGTCAATGCCCAGGCTGATTCCTGCAAGTAGCGCGGCCACAGCTAGGTATGGGTTGCTGTCCGCGCCGGCTACGCGGTGCTCAATGCGGGTGGCCGGACTCGGGCTGGCGGGGATTCTCAGTGCGGTGGTGCGGTTGTCGTAGCCCCAGTTGGGTTGCGTCGGTGCGTGATTTCCAGCCCGAAATCGGCGGTAGGCGTTGTAGCTGG
>CAXEVD010000491.1:0-1981 GCA_963999395.1 uncultured Halieaceae bacterium | reverse complement strand
TATCAAAAAAATTTTTGAAAACAAAGGTTGACGAATCTCACCGGATTGGTATTATTAACAATGCCGACGGAGACCGACGAGTGACCAACTGCAGACGGGAGCGAGGGGGAATCCGGAGGAAGAGTGCTCAGGTAGAAAAGCGTAGCGAAGAGCCGGCACAAACGCAGTTCGCTACCCACCGAGGGTGAGGGGATACCACCCGAGGGGCCAGATGGAATCCCGGTCTGGACGCCTGAGAGGCTCGAACTAAAAAGACAGAGGGCAACCTCTGTTTTTTTTGCCTGCTGCTTTTGACAGCGTAATCGAAAGTTGCGCTGTCAGCGCTGATCGCAAGCTTTGTACTGTCTACCGCATTTCGATTGCCACGGAAAAACGCCTGTTACCTGTAGCTGCGTGCCGGTAGGACCTTTCCTCGGGTCCGCTTAGCCCTTGGTCTGCCCCAGCTCAACGACGAAATCCTGCTGCAGGGTTCTGGCACACATTAAGAAGCAGGCCGAAGCGATCAGAAAGATGCTGGCTGTGACCGCCATCGCGAACTTGAGCCCCTCGGAGTTAGCGTTTTGGCACAGCGCGTCGTCAGTGACAGAGCGCACCATATCGGCTGCTTTGCAGGCCTCGGGTGACAAAAGCGTGCCGGGATCAAGTGAGAGCAGTTCGCGCTGCATAAAAAAGTCACTCATGAATCCGACGAAATAAGGTCCGATGCCATTGCCTATGAGGGACACCAAGATTAAGAGTACTGCAATAGCTGTGGCGCGAGATCGGTTGCTGACCACGCCCTGGCCAATGTTGTACTGAGCGCCCAGGTAACTGTAATGAAAAACGGCGCCAATACCCCACAGCACAAAAACGGCAGTCAGGTCCTCTGAGAAGAAGGCCGCCGCGTAAGCGGGTACGGCTATGGCGATCCCCAGAGCCGGTACCCAAGCCACTGCGGTAGGTGATCGCGCCGTTATCCGCTCGGTAATGTACCCACCAAGGAAAGTGCCTATGGCTGCCAGTAACGAGAGAGGCGCACCGAATTGCAGTGCAGCGTCACGCACACTCAGGCCATGCTCGCGTTGTAGAAACGGTGCTTGAAACGATATCAAGCCGTAGCCCACAAAAGCGACCAACGACGCGGCAATCGCCATCCACCAAAACGAGGGTTTGCGTCTCAATTCGGCAAAAGTTTCTGACCAGTCGGGTGCGCGGTCAGCAGTTTGGCTGGGAGGGTCGGAATAACCCCGGGGCGGCTCTTTGACGCTGGCCCAGACCAGCCACGCGACTATTATCCCTGGCAGGCCGACTGCGACAAAGGCAATACGCCACCCCTCGATATTTGCCCAGTCCAGCCCGCCAAACAGCCAGCCCAGACCGATACCGCTTAGCCAGCTGCCCACGTCCGCCCCCTGCATCTGCGCGATAGGGCCGCCAAAGACGTTAGCGAGCACGCTCCCGAGGGTCACGCCCATGGAATACACCCCGAGTGCGGTGGCGCGCTTTCGAGCGATGAAGTAATCGCCGATGAGCGAGTTGGCGGGCGGTGTGCAACCGGCTTCGCCGATAGCCACACCAATCCTGAACAGGAGCAGGGTGAAAAAACCAGTCGCCACACCACACAAGGCGGTCATGATCGACCACAGCACGATGCACAGGCTGATGATATGCACCCGATTGGAACGATCTGCCCAGAGTGCAATGGGCAGGCCCATCACCGCATAAAAAATGGCGAAGGGCGGCCCGTAGAGCAAACCCCACTGGGCGTCGGTGAGTTGAAATGATTCGATGATGGGTTGGGCGACGACTGCTATTAACGTGCGGTCGATGAAATTCAGCGTGTACACCAGCATCAGCAGGATCAACACGTAATGGCGATAGGAAGGTGAGCCGTATCCGGTCAAATGGCCGTTAGCGGCGTCACTTGCGGTGGTTTGCATACAACAATTCCTGGTGGGGGCGGTGAGTGTACCAATCAGAGCGCGTGGGTGTGACGCAATCA
>CAXEVD010000490.1:0-1986 GCA_963999395.1 uncultured Halieaceae bacterium | reverse complement strand
CGCTAACCCGGCATCACGCAACTCGCGCAACTCCTCGACCGACTTGCGCTTGAGATTGCGCGGCAGGCAGTAGGAGGTTACGCGCTCGACACTGGGAATGTGCTCGGCAATAGCCTGCAGGATGCGCATCAGCCGATGGGTCGGCAGCACCATGGCGTCGCCGTCGGCAAGGAATATGCGCTGCACAATGTAGCGCTCGCCTATCTTGCGAATCTCTTCCAGCACCTCGGCCTCGTCACGCGCACGAAACTTTTTCTGTGGTGCCGTATACATCCCACAGATAGTTACCCTTAAAACACCCCAATTCTCCAAAACCTGAAAATATATCATTGAATTCATTGGGATTTACAATTAACCATCTTTAGGGTCAACTAAACATGCAACTCCTAAACTGTGCATGAGCCCATAGCCCGGCTACGCGCTTCCTAGGCTGCTGTCGGCGGGTCTAAGCGTCAGCGCTCAGAAGGGGAAAAAACTAGGCCTAGCCCCGATCCTTAGCATGCAAATCTAAGACGGTACGACATGCTACTTGGTAAGCCTCGTCAGAAATAAATGCCACCTTGTCAGTAAAAATAGTCCTGACGGCTTTGTCAAACGCGGCTTGAACGATAAACTCCGAGATTGATTGATCACCGATATCCGCCGCCCTCTTGATACGATCTAGCTCATCAGAACTAAAATTCACACCTAAATCGCGTTGATTTTTGCGTTTCATTGATGCGGTCTCTGTAAGTTTTGGGACGAGCGAGGAAACTTTCTTCATAGCGAGACCATAGTCGCTCCACCAGCGTACCTACAGACGAGGCGTTAGCCTTACCCTTAATAAGGTCGCCTTCCCAATGCCCCGGCATCAGTCGGTCTTCAACTTCCGGCGGGCGCAAGTGAATGCTGACCATCTCTGGAATCTGCCCGCGCCGATCCACACCGCCAAGGCGTGGTCTACGTGTCGTCTTGCCTTGGCGCAAACAAAGGATCAACTCCTTGCGCAGCTCACCGACGGGCAGGGCATAGATCGCGTTGTAGATCGTCTCGCGACAGACGTAGGCATCTCTAAGACTGGGTATGTTCATACTGCGCAGCTTGCCGGCAATCTGCTCGGGAGACAAACGCTGGCGCAGCATATGGATCACCAGTTCAAAGCGCTCACTACCTGGCAGCAGCTTTCGCATGGGCCGACAAGCCTGGCGGCGGACCTTCATCCGCTGCTGAGCCACGCGGGCCGAGTAGCTGCCAGCTGCATCTCGATTGCGGCGCATCTCTCGGCTGACCGTCGAAGGGGATCGGTTGATCAAGCAGGCAATCCTGCGCAGGCTGAAGCCTTGGGTACGACCGATTTGAATGGTGGCGCGCTCTTCAACGCTGAGTTCGGTATAAGACATAGGGGCAGCACCGTACCGGAAAGGTCAGGTGTTGCACTCAGTTTTTGCCGCCGCCCTCGCTATAATTCCATCTTAAACCTGCCGAACCATCCAGGCCTCCAGGTCCGGTTCCCAGGTCCAGTATTCGGTTTCGATACGCATGGTGAAACGGCCGTGGTTGCTGTCCGACCACAGGGTGGCCTCCATCCCCTCAATCAATGATTCCGCCGAGGGCGCACCACCCAGCGCACTGCCCGGAAAAACACTTAGAAAAGCCACCACCCATAAGCATTTCATACGCTGCCTCCTTGAGTTAATCGTCTGATTACCCAGAGAAATCAGAGCCCACTCCTTTCAGACCATGCCTCATAGATCCGCTTGTCCCATTTGCTCTGGAAATAGGCGATAGCGGCTTTTTGATCGTCCCTGGAGAGCTCGTCTGCGAAGGCCGGCATTTTCCCACCCATGGGGGCGCCACCTTGACTAATTGTACCCATCAGCGTGTCGAAGGAATGGTGCCAGGCATGACCTGTTCCGTTGAGCGGTGGCGGCGGGTAAGAGCCATCCTTCAGAGTCTTTTTCCAATTGAAAGCGCCTTGGGCATTGCCGCCATGGCAGCTTGCGCAGT